>WFRA01000365.1 GCA_015486775.1 Kiritimatiellales bacterium
CTGCTGTTGGTCAGGAAGAGGAACTTTCGGTCGCCAGCCTTGAGCCAGTCGACGAATTCCGGCACGCCGGGCAGCAGGTTGTTGCCGTGGTAGATGACGCCGTCCATATCGCAGATAAAGGCTTTTTTGCTTCGGATTGTTTCCATCATTTTTTTTCCTTTCCAGGGGTTGGAACCATCTGGACCACGAGAATCTTGCGGGGGGTGGCGGAGTGGATACGCAGGGAGTAGCCCGGGACATCCAGGGTTTCGCCAGCCTTTGGAATGTGGCCGAGCTCGGAGAAGATGTAGCCGCCGAGCGAGTCGTATTCATCGCTCTCGGGCAGCTTGGTTCCGAGCTCCTCGTTGATGTCGTAGATCGGCATGCGCGCCTGTACCATCACGGTTCCGTCGGGTCGGCGGTGGAGTTCCTCTTCCTCGAGGTCGTATTCGTCCTCGATCTCGCCGACGAGCTCCTCGATAATGTCCTCCATCGTGACCAGCCCCTCGGTGCCGCCATATTCATCGACCACAAGCATCATTTGTGCGTGGCTTTTTTTCATGAGCTGCATGAGGTCGTTGATCGGCATGGTCTCCGGCACAAAGCCCATCTTCTTCACCAGTTGCTTGATGGGGGTTTCGCCCTCTTTCCCGGCGCAGAGCCGGAGCAGATCCTTCACATGCACCATGCCGACCACATCGTCGAAGTTTTCGTGGTAGACCGGAAAGCGCGAGTGGCGCGACTCCTTCACTTGCTCGATGCATTCGCGGACGCTCAGCGAATCCTTCAGCCCGCTGATGTCGATACGCGGCACCATGATCTCGCGGACCACGGTGTCGCCAAACTCGAAGACGCTGCGGATAATCTCGCGCTCCTCCTCTTCAAGATCCTCCTCGTCGGTCTCCTCGATCAGGCTCTTGATCTCGTCCTCGGCGGACGGGCGGTCGTCATCGTCCGAGGCCGACATGGCGTGGTGCAGGAGGCGGTCTTCGATGAATTGCAGCGGCCAGACAAAGGGATACATCAGGATTGTGAGCTTTCCAACGATGGGAAGCACCGCCAGCGAGATGCGGTCGGCATAGCTTTCCGAAAGCACGTGCGGGATGATCCGCGCAATAAGCATGTAGAAGATCGAAAGCAAAAACATGCCCGCCACCATGAACCCGGTATCACAATCCTCCAGCGCGAGGTAGAAAAGGATGAAGGTGGCGATGGCCGTTAGCGTCAGGAAAATCCGGGCCGTCTTGCCCAGCAGCGGCCAGCGCGACTGCCAAAATTCCAGTCGCTTCGTCTGCCGCCCGTCGCGCTCGATCAGCCGAGGCAGGCCGGCATCGCCCGTGAAGCGGAGCGAGGTAAAGACCGAAGCCAGGATGCAGGCCAGCGAAAGGGTGGCCAGGCTATAGAGAAAATAGTGAGGGTGGATTCCGTCCATTGGGTGTCCTGTCCAATACAGTTGTGATCGACAGGCGGTACTTAAGCGAAAGCCTTCTTCCATTGCCAGCCAAACCGGCGTTGAAAATGGTCGGGGCGACTGGATTTGAACCAGCGACCTCTACACCCCCAGTGTAGCGCTCTACCAGGCTGAGCCACGCCCCGAAATCTTCCAAGGATTGGAAAATTGAAGGCGGAAACTAGCACGCGGAATGGATAGCGTCAACGCCGACCGCAAAAAAAAGAAAGAACCGCCGGGGAGGGCGGTTCTTTCAGGGGTGGAACGGGCAGGGGAACCCGTTCCGGGATGTTTAGGGGAATCTATTTGTCGTCGTCGACAATGTTGCCGGATTCGACTTGGTCGATGATTTGCTGATAGGAATCGGTCAGCGGGCATCCGCATTTGTGTCCGCCTTCGACGGTGGCGTGCAGGCGGGCTTGTTCGATGTGCCAGTTGGCGACTTTAAGATGTTGGTCAACATTCATTCTATTTCTTCTAGGTTTTGAGTTAATTGGTACTAATTACGTCCAATATACACGGCTTAGATATTGGGTCAACCCCGAAATTCAAAATTCTCTTTTTAAATTGACTTGCCCCCCTCCGAATCCCTACACCCTTCGAGCTATGTTATGCAACGTACCAGTAAATCTTGGCGAGCGCTCTTACGAAATCCACGTGGGAGCGGGTGTTTTGGATCGGCTTGGCGGCCTTTGTGCCGGGGCGGGTTTGAAGGGAAATTGTTTGGTGATCACTGACGAAAACGTTGGCGGTTACTATGCTCAGACGGTTCTCCAATCGTTGGAAACGGCGGGGTTTTCGGCTTCGCTGGCCACGCTCCCGGCGGGCGAGGCGACCAAATGCGGCGAGCAGGTCTTTTCCTTATATAGTAAATGTATCGAAGCGGGGCTGGATCGGCACGCATTCATCGTTGCCCTCGGTGGCGGGGTGGTGGGCGATCTTTCCGGGTTCGTGGCCGCCACCTACTTGCGGGGCATCCCCTTCGTCCAGGTGCCCACCTCGCTGCTGGCGATGGTCGACAGCTCTGTCGGCGGGAAAACCGGCATCAACCTGCC
>WFRA01000366.1 GCA_015486775.1 Kiritimatiellales bacterium
GCCTAGGACTCCAGGTTTTCATCCTGGCAACACGGGTTCGAGTCCCGTAGGGGTCGCCATTCCCTTTTTTCGCCCGCCTTGCCTAGCCGGTTCTTTTGGTACAGATTCCCGCCATGAAATCCCTTTCCGACCGCCTGCTCCAGTCCGCCGCCTGTTCCCGCCGGTTTCTCGAGGGGAATTCACGCGAGAAGATCTACCGCTTCGTTCTCTCGCGGCAAAATTCCGACGGGGGGTTCCGCGGGCGGGGGGCGGGGAGCGATCCCGTCCATACCCTGTTTGCCGTGGCCGTCCTCAAGGCGATCGACTATCCGGTTCCGGTTTTCAAGGTCTGGAAATATATCCACTCGCCCGGCCTGGGCAAAACCCCCGATCTGGCTCGTTTGGCCTCCCTGTTTCGGTTGCGCTCTGCGTATCCAATGCTTGGAACCACCCGCCGCCGGTTCCTGAAGCGGCTGGAGGAGCATCCAGACCGGTCGGCTGTCGGGCTTTTCCTGAAGCGGCTGGCCGAGGACGACGGGGCGGGGCAGGGCGGTTCCATCCAGATTGCGCCCGAAGCCCCCACCGCCCAGATTGCAGCGGCGGCACTGGCGAACGGACGGAACGATCCCGTGGCCGAAAAGGTGCTACTGAGCCGTTTTTTCGGCGTGGGGGGATTTGCGCCGACCACCGCGGCGGCCGCGCCGGATCTACTTTCCACTGCTGCGGCGATCACCGCCCTAGCGGGCATGGGGGTTAACCTCGGCAAAATCCAGAAACCTTGCTTTAAATATGTCGATTCGCTTTGGCGCGGGAGCGGCGGCTTTGCCAGACATGCCGCCGACGAAACCGAGGATGTGGAATGCACCTTCTATGCGCTTTTGACGATCGGGTGCCTCATCCAGTCGATGGCCAAGAACTACGGAACCTGAAGTTTGCCGGGCGCATAAAAAAACACCTCTCTGGGGGAGAGGTGTTTTACGGGAGGGAAGACGGGGGTACCTACTCGGTGACGACCTCAATGGTGGCGGCGTCGCGCAGGCTCTTGATGTAGGCGGTGACCGCTTCCTGCTTCTTCTGGCCGGTCAGGTAGGTGATGATCTGGTCCTTGGCATCCTCGAAGCTCACGGTGCCCTCTTCCTGGTGGTCGGTCACCTTGATGATGTGGTAGCCGAACTGGGTTTCGATGATGTCGCCGATCTCGCCTTTTTCCTGCGAGAAGGCGGCTACCTCGAATTCGGGAACCATCTGGCCCTTTTTGAAGGTGCCGAGCGATCCGCCCCTGGCTTTGCTCGGGCAGTCGGAGTACTTGGTGGCGGCTTCTTCGAAGGTGTTTGTTCCAGAGATAATGTCGGCACGGATCTTTTCGAGCTTCGCCTTTTTCGCGGCCTTGGTTTCGTCGGTGTCGGTATCCTCGAACTTAATCAGGATATGGCTGGCGGTAACCGTTTCTGGTTTCTTGAACTTGTCGGGGTTGGAATCGTAGAACTCCTTGGCCTCGGCTTCCGTGGCATCGGAAATACCTTCCACCTTGCTTTCAAGAAACTTGCGGGTTTTTAGCTGTTCCTTGATGTTTGCGGTCAGCTTTTCGATGGTTGTGCCCGATGCGGCGAGTGCTTCTTCCAGAGTTTTTCCCGGAGGCACGCTGGCGCGGACTTCGTTCAGGGCATTGGTCACGTCCTCGTCGGTGACGACTACATTGGCCTTGGCAATGGCGGCATCCATCAGTTTTTTGGTGATGAGCTGCTCCTTAATGTTGTCGTACATCTTTGCCTGCATCTGCTGGAGCTTTTCCGGGGGGACGCGCCCGGCCATCTGCTGCATGGTCTGCTTCATCACCTCGTTGATCTCGCCCCGGGTAATGTCTTCGCCGTTCACGCGGATCATGACCGTGCTGGGGTCGGTGGTGAGCGGGTTGGGCTTGATCGGCTGTGAAAAGAGGTCTTCGGTCTTGGACAAGTCAACCGGGTCATCCGTCGGATTGGCGTTGGCTATTCCCCCGCATGCCAGCAACAGCGCGGTGGCAATGGGGAGCATCGTTAGAACGTTGGTTTTTGAAAATTTATTGAACATCTCTGCTTGATCCTTTAATTTGAGGTTGCACTGCGTATTCCATTTCCCGTAAATGGACATAAAGGAGGCATACTGTCCGCCGCGCCTCCGTTTGTCAATGCAATCAGACGGTATAAATCAGGATATGTTCAATGCCGATTCCAAATGTTTTGAAGGATTTTGAATGCACGGGCTGCGGCGAATGCTGCCGTTGGGGGGGATCGGTTTTGCTGACCGACGCCGATATTGCAACCATGGCATGCCACCTCGGGGTGTCGGAGCAGGAGTTTATCGACCGCCACACCCGCTTGGCTCCGAACCGGATCCAACTGGCTTTGTTGGACAAGGCCGACGGTAGCTGCGCCTTTCTTGAGGGTTCCCGGTGCGGCATCTATCCCGCCCGCCCGGAGCAGTGCCGCTCCTTCCCCTTCGCGTGGAGCGTCCCGGAGGGCTGCCCCGCGCTCGACCGGCTCAGAGCCGCCGGTTCCCCGGAAGCGCCCCGGGAGCCCCGGCGTTCCGCCGTTCTTTAAACCCAACCCGGCGGAGCCGGAACCACGTATTCTTCTGATCACGAATCACGCAAATCTATAAAATTCTCTTTCCAACTCTCTTTCCCATTCGTGTGATTCGTGTGATTCGCGTTATTCGTGATCCATAATCCTTTCGTCTGAGTACAGAAGTGCTGTGTAAACATGATCGAATTTGAAAAGTAAGGTGCTAAAATTGCTTATGTTGCGAATTTAAACGCGATGGAGAGTCAGGAACCTTTGGCACGTGCCTCGGTGTCCGGATAGCGGAACGCCTTTCCCTCATAGTTCACGACAATGATTTCGTTGCCCTCGCGGTGGATCTGTTCGGTTCCGAGGATTGGAACCTTTCCGCCGCCGCCGGGGGCGTCGATGACATATTGCGGAACGGCGAGGCCGGAGATCCGGCCGTGTAGCGAGCGGATCAGCCCGATCCCCTTTTCGACCGGTGTCCGGAAGTGGGCGGAACCTCGGACGGGGTCGCATTGGAGCAGGTAGTAGGGTTTCACGTTGGTTTCGAGCAGGCCGTAGAAGAGGTCGGCCAGGGTCTGGCTGTCGTCGTTGACCCCCTTGAGCAGGACGGTCTGGCTGACCATGGCGATGCCGTGGTCGGAGAGCCTGCGGCAGGCGGAGCGGGTCTCGGGCGTGAGTTCGGCGGGGTGGGTGAAGTGGAGGCTGAGCCAGACGCGGTGCTTCCGGAGCAGGGCGCAGAGAGCCTCGGTGATGCGCATCGGCAGGACGGCCGGAACCTTCGATCCGATCCGGACGGTGCGGATGTGCGGAATCTTCCGGAGGTTGGAAAGCAGGGCGTCGAGGGTGGCATCGGGCAGGGTGAGCGGGTCGCCGCCGGAAACGAGTACGTCGCGGATTTCGGTATGTTTTTCCAGATACTGGAAACTTTCGGCGAACGGGGGCGAAGCACCGGAATTTTTGCCGACCAGCCGCGAGCGGGTGCAGTAGCGGCAGTGGGTGGAGCAATGGGTGGTGGCCAGAAAGAGCGCCTTGTCTGGATAGGTGTGGATGAGGTGCTCCGTGGCGCGGTGCTGCTCCTCGCCGAGGGGGTCGGCGAGCTCCCCGGCACCCGTGTGCCGCTCCGCATCGGTCGGGATGACCGTGCGGCGCAGCGCGGCGTTGCCCAGCAGCGCGGCGTAGTAGGGGGTGACGGCGAAGGGCAGGGGAGTGCCGCCATCGAAGGCCGCCCGCTCCTCCGGAGTCAGCTCGATAAGTGCTTCGAGCTGTTCGCGGGTGGTGATTCGGTTGGCGATCTGCCACTTCCAATCGCTGGAACATTCCATCAGAAACTCTCGTTTTCGCGGAGGTAGCGCCACTGGCCCGCAGGCAGGTTGCCGAGCATAATCTTTCCAATGCGAATGCGCTTGAGGCCGACGACCTTTAGGCCGACGAGCTCGCACATGCGGCGGATCTGCCGCTTTTTGCCTTCGTGCAGGATGAAGCGGAGCTGGTCTTCGTTCTGCCAGGCCACTTTGGCGGGCTTGAGCGCCTTGCCGTCGAGCTCCAGCCCGTGGTTGAGCAGCGCCAGACCGTCGGCGGAAAGCGTGCCGGTTACCCGCACGAGGTATTCCTTGTCCACGTCGGAATTCTCGCCGATGATCCGCCGGGCGATGCGGCCATCCTGGGTGAGCACCAGCAGGCCGGTGGATTCAATATCGAGCCGCCCGGCGGGAACCAGTCCCTTGAGCTGTGCGGGGTGAAACCTGCGGTGCGACCGGTCGTCTCGCCAGCGGGTGGCCTTGTCGATTAAGTCGGCAGCTTCTTTGTGGCCGTGCTCCGGCTGGCTGGAGACATAGCCAACCGGTTTGTTGAGCAAAACGGTAACCTGCGTCGCTTGCCGTTTGAGCCCCTCTTCGCTCAATTCAATTTCCTGGTCGGGAAAAATCTTGGTTCCAAGTTCCGAGACGGGGTCGCCATCGACGAAGACCAGCCCGCGTTCGATGTAGCGGTCGGCCTCGCGCCGCGAGCACATCCCGCGGTTGGCCATGATTTTGGATAGGCGTTGTTTTTCCATGGGAGGGGAGTGTCGGGATTCGGTTGCAAAGATTCAAGCAGAGACCGCGGTGGCTTTTCGGGCATCGCGGGGCTTGCCATCGGGCGGGGCGGAAAGTATGTTCCTTCCCGTTGCGCTAGATGGGCGGTTAGCGGTCGCCTGTAGCCTGCAATCCGCTATAGCAGGGTTGAATTCCCCTACGAGGCGGGAGAGCGGCGGCAACTTTTGGTGAAACGTGTTGAAGCGATGGCTTTTGGACGACGAACGCGGGTCGAACCCCGTCAGGGTCGGAAGGCAGCAGCGGTAAACTTTGTGGTTCGGGTGTCTGGAATGTCCGGAGCGGAGCGGGAAGCCAATGGATGTGGTTCGTTTGAATGTCGGATAGGGGTGCGCAACACTGTTTTAAATTACGTATTACGTATTACGTACTACGTATTCATACACTACGAAATACGCAATACGGATTACTCCATGGCATACGAAGTTTTAGCACGAAAATGGCGGCCGCAACAGTTTGCTGATGTGGTGGGTCAAGAGCATGTCACCAAAACGCTGACGAATGCGATCGAAAGCGGACGCGTGGCGCACGCCTATATCTTCATCGGCTCGCGCGGTATCGGCAAGACTACCTCGGCGCGCATCCTAGCCAAGGCGCTTAATTGCGAAAAGGGGCCGACCCCTTATCCTTGCGACGAATGCGACTCCTGCAAAGAGGTGATGGCCGGCAATAGCATGGATGTGATTGAGATCGACGCCGCTTCCAACACCGGGGTCGACTATGTGCGCGACCTGCGCGACAATGCCCGTTATGCCCCCGCACGCGATGCCTATAAAATCTATATCATCGACGAGGTTCACATGCTCTCGACCGCGGCGTTCAACGCCCTGCTCAAGACGCTGGAGGAGCCGCCGGAGCACGTTAAGTTTATCTTTGCCACCACCGATGTCCACAAGGTGCTGCCCACCATTCTCTCGCGCTGCCAGCGCTTCGACCTTCGCCGTATTTCGGTGCAAGATATTGTCGGTCGCCTGCGTAAGGGGTGCGATGAGGAGGGGATTTCGATCTCCGAAGATGCTTTGCTCGCCATTGCCCGCGGCGCGGAAGGTGGACTGCGCGACGCCGAGTCGGCGCTCGACCAGATTATCTCCTTCCGGGGAAAGGAGATTGAGGAAGAGGACGTGCTTGCGGTCTTTGGGCTGGTTTCGCGTCACGTGCTCGAAAATCTGGCGGTGGCCATCTTGGAATCCGATGTGCCCGGCATCATTAATATTGTGGCCGGGATGGACCGAGCCGGCAAGGATTTGCAACGCGTCGTGATGGAATTGATGGAGCACTTCCGCAACCTGTTGGTGGTGCTCTATGCCGGCAAGGGGGCGTCCGCGCTTGAGCTTCCCGATGTGCAGATGAAATTCTACGAGGAACATGCCGCCAAGACCGAGGCGGGCCGGGTGCTGCGCATCATCGACGCCCTAGTCGAGACCGATGGCCGCATGCGCTATGCACTCTCGAAAAAGACCCTGCTCGAAACCGGCCTCATCCGTTGCTCGCGCGCCGCCGAAACCGCCACCATCAACGAGCTACTCAAACAGGTGGTTGAGCTAAAAAAAAACTTTAAATCCGGCGGCGCAGCCTCCGGGGTGATCGCGGAAACCCCGACCCAAAGCTATTCGGCCGAGCCGCAAAAAAAAAAGTCTCACGATGACGAAACCAAGCTGATTTCCACTCATTGGAAAGAGGTGGTCGAGCGTGTCTCGAAGGCCGATCCGCTCGCGCGCCGCTACTTTCTCGACACCGTTCCGCTCCATACCGACGCCACGCAC
>WFRA01000367.1 GCA_015486775.1 Kiritimatiellales bacterium
GCTTTTTGGCAGGTGCCGATCCGGAGGCAAGGATTGGAGGCGGGAGAGGTCTTTACTTTGGGCAGGATTGGCCTATGGTGGTTGCGTTTGAAACGAGGTGGATCATGAAGAGTGGAACAGTGCAGGTTGTTGGAGCCCTTTTGCTGGCGTCGATGCTGGCGGGGTCGGGATGCAGGTCGAAGTCGGCGGCGGGCGAGGAGGCCAAGAAGGGCGGTGCCTACGGAGCGCTGGGCGGCGGCGTTTCCGGTTTTTTCTGGGGGCTTTTCAGCGGGGACCCGCTCCAGCGCGCGGCCCAGGGTGCCGTGGTGGGCGGGGCGACCGGCGCCACGATGGGCGCGGTGCATGGGTCGGGCAAGGATCGCGACCTGAAGGCCGAGTATGGCGAAACCAACTACAAGGGCTTGATGGCGCTGGTTTCGCGCGACTACCCAAAAGCCAGGGAATATGCCGCCCAGAGCGCCAGCGACCCCGATCCCAAGTTCCGCCTCGCCTCGGCCTGGCTCTCCGCGCTGGTCGCCGCAGAGACGCTGGACAAGAAAGAGCTTGGCCCGTACTACAACAAGCTCATTGAGCTGGATCCAAAAATCGACAACCACGAGGATGCGCGCGTGGAACTGCGCTTTGCCCAGGAAAAACTCAGTTCGCTTCGCAAGCAGCTCAACGCGCGATAGGGCGCAGGGAAAAGGGTTGACCCGGAACCGGGGGGAGCCTAGCCTTTGGGAGCAAGTCGAAAACCACATTCTACGGAGTATCTATGAATATGCACAACACCCTATTGGCGGCAGGCCTGGTGCTTGCCTTGGCGGGATGCACCACCTCTTCGCAGGTACAGGAAATGATCGATTCCTCCCAGCAGGATTTCCTGGAAAAAAGCAGCAAGAACGCCGCATCCATCGATGTCCTGAAACAGACGGCCAAGGCCTCGCTCGAGAACGACAGCAAGCATTCCGCAACCATCAAGGAGCTTCAGAAGCAACTGGCCGAAACCTCCGCGGCGCTCGACACGGTGTCCAGCAATCTGGAGGCCATGAAGGTGATGGCGGCCAGCAGCGTGGTCCGGATGTCGGAGTTGCAGGAAGCCATCGACGGGAACAAGACCGTCATGGATGTCTATATCGAAAAAATGCGCGCCAACGACCAGCTCTACGAAAAGGTGCTGACCGAATATTTCCGCCAGATCGCCGATAGCGCCAACGCCTCGCTGGCCTCCTTGCAGTCCACCAACCAGCTGGACCAGGCCGTTCCCGCCGTCCAGAGGAAGCCCATTCCCATGGCCGAGCCGATCGAGATCGAGGCACCCGACACATCGGAACCCACCAACGCCGCCCCCGTCGAATAGGCAAGGCCATCCCATGCAAGCACCCCGCACCGCCCACATCCAACGCAGCACCAAGGAGACGCAGATCGACCTGGCTCTCAACCTCGACGGCCAGGCCAACTACGAAATCTCCACCGGCATCCCTTTCTTCAACCACATGCTCGACCTGCTCGCCAAGCACGCCCTCTTCGACTTGGACATCCAGGCCACCGGCGACATCGACGTCGACTACCACCACCTCGTCGAGGATGTCGGCATCGTGCTCGGCGAAGCGTTCAACCAGGCGCTCGGCGACCGCAAGGGCATCAACCGCTATGGCTTCTGGGTGCTGCCCATGGACGAAGCCCAGGCGCAGGCCGAGGTCTGCCTCGACCTCGGCGGCCGCCCCTACTTCGTCTACGCGATGGAGCACGATCAAAAATATATCCGCGACTTCGACGTCACGATCATCAAGCACTTCTGGCGCTCGTTCTGCGACTCCGCCAAGATGAACCTGCACATCGAACTCAAATTCGGCGAAGATCTCCACCACTGTATCGAAGCCATCTTCAAGGCCACCGCCCGCGCCCTCCGCATGGCCTGCGACTCCGACCCCCGCGCCCTCGACCTCATCCCCTCTTCCAAAGGCCGGATCGGGGCGTAGTTTTGGATAGGAATTTTCGTTCTATTTCCTTGCTTGAGTCCGCAGGCATGCCTTAATTGGACAAGATATGTCCAAAACAGAAAACACCTTCAAATCCATCGGTTCCAATCTGCGTGCTTTGCGGAAGGAAGCCAAGCTGACCCTGAAAGAAGTAGCGGATGTGGTTTGTTTGGATGTGTCGCTTCTGAGCAAGGTGGAGCGGGGCATCCGCCTGCCCACCGAAGAGCAGTGCAATGCCCTTGCGGAATTCTATGGGGTTGCCCCCGATTCTTTCGCCCGCGACCGCCTGTTGTCGAAGGTTTACTCCGATTTGGAAACCCATCCGGATCTTAACGAATTCGTGGATCAGGTTCGCGAGCCGGACGTTTTGTATTTGGACAGCACGACAAAAGGTGTGATGGGGCTTCTGGACTTCCGTCGTTTGGATGTTGCGCGACAGATAAGCTCCGAGCGCCAAGCCCGACTCGGACAATTTTTTACGCCGTCGAGCATTGCCGAATTCATGGCGGAGATGGTGGAACCGGTCTCTATGAAGCA
>WFRA01000368.1 GCA_015486775.1 Kiritimatiellales bacterium
GAACATCAGCGGGGAAAACCGCACGACCGACGGGCGCCCGGCCATCCGCGACTACCACTTCATGGTCGGGGGGCCGCTAGTCCACGAGCTCCAGTATTCCTTCCTGCGCGACTGGTTCTTCATGACCGAGGAGCCCCTCGAAAACCTGCTCCGCCCCGAACACTTCCCCGAGCTGGACGCCACCGGCCCGATCCATGCACGCATTATCGACAGCGGCCCCTCCAACCCGCCCGAAATGCTTGGAGAGGCCTTCTTCAACGCCATCGTCATGGCGCAGTCGCAGGTTCTGGTCGTGACCCCCTACTTTGTCCCGACCGTCGACCTGCTCAAGGCGCTCCGCTCCGCTGCCCGGCGGGGCGTGGACGTGCGCATCGTCGTCCCCGAAAAAAATAACCACCGCTATTCCGGCATGGCCACCCGGGCGCTCTACGAAGAGCTTCTCGATGCCGGTGCCCGCATCTTCCACCGCAAGCCGCCCTTTATCCATGCCAAGGCCATGGTGGTCGACGATGCCGTTGCGCTCGTCGGCTCCGCCAACATCGACATCCGGAGCCTGGAGCTCAACTACGAAACCACGGTGCTTTTCTCCGGCGAATCCGCCATCGGCAGGCTCAAACTCATCATCCACGAAGACATGGAGCAGAGTAGCGAGATCAACATCAACGACTGGCTGAAGCGTCCCCCCATCCAAAAACTGGGCGAAAACCTCTGCGCCCTCATGTCACCGGTTCTGTAAATAATAAAAGAGAGTTCCCATGCACCCAGACATAGCGAAAATGAACGAGCGTTACCGGCAGGAAAGCGAAGTGCTCCAGAAAGTACGCGACGAGGTGGCCAAGGTGATCATCGGTCAGGAGGATCTCGTCGAGGCGCTGTTGCTCGCCCTGCTCTGCAATGGGCATGTGCTCATCGAAGGCATCCCCGGGCTGGCCAAGACCCTGGCCGTCACCACCCTCGCCCAAACCCTGCACGCCGGCTTCAACCGCATCCAGTTCACCCCCGACCTGCTGCCCGGCGACCTCATCGGCACCATGATGTACAACCCCAAGACCAACGAGTTCACCCCGCACATGGGGCCGATCTTCGCCAACATCATCCTCGCCGACGAAATCAACCGCTCCCCCGCCAAGGTGCAGAGCGCCCTGCTCGAAGCCATGCAGGAGCACCAGGTCTCCATCGGCGACCAGACCTACAAGCTCGACGAACCCTTCCTCGTGCTCGCCACCCAGAACCCCGTCGAGCAGGAGGGCACCTACCACCTCCCCGAGGCGCAGGTCGACCGCTTCATGTTCAAGCTCGACGTCGTCTACCCCACCAAGGACGAGGAACACCGCATCCTCAAGCGCATGGGCAAAACCTCCGTCGACCTCTCCGTCGACGCCGTCGTGGAGATCGCCGACATCAACCGCCTGCGCGGCCTGGTCGACGAAGTCTTCATGGACGAAAAGATCGAGCACTACATCCTTGACCTCGTCCAGGCCACCCGCGACCCCGCCTGGTTCGGGCTCGATTGCGCCGAACTCATCCGCTACGGTGCCTCGCCGCGTGCCAGCATCTTCCTCGCCGTCGCCTCGCGCGGCAAAGCCATGCTCAACGGCCGCGGCTACGTCATCCCGCAGGACGTGAAGGACGTCGCCCCCGACATCCTCCGCCACCGCGTCATCCTCTCCTACGAAGCCGCCGCCGAAGAAAAAAGCGCCGAGGACATTCTGAAGCTAATTCTCGATACGGTGGAGGTGCCCTAGAAATGAAAAATGCAGATTTTAGAATGAAGAATGGTGGGTCTGCGACGCTTTTGTTTTCTAGGGGGTACGGGGCGCTCCCCGTCGACCATTCTTCATTCTGAAATCTTAATTCTTAATTAACATGCCTTCTCCCTCCCAGTCCGACCTCCTCAAAAAGGTCCGCCAAATCGAAATCGTCAGCCGCAAAGTGGTCGACGAGCTGCTGGGCGGCGAATACAAAAGCGTCTTCAAGGGGCGCGGGATGGAGTTCGACGAGGTGCGCGAATACCAGCCCGGCGACGAAGTCCGCACCATCGACTGGAACGTCACCGCCCGCACTGGAAAGCCCTTCGTCAAACGCTTTATCGAAGAGCGTGAGCAAGTCCTCTTTTTCCTCGTCGACCTCTCCGCCTCCGGCAACTTCGGCTCCGCCGGAAAAACCAAGAACGAAACCGCTGCCGAGCTCTGCGGCCTGCTCGCCTTCTCCGCCATCAAGAACAACGACAAAGTGGGGCTGATCGTCTTTACCGACCGGGTCGAGCTCTTCATCCCGCCCAACAAGGGGCAACTCCACATCCTGCACATTATCCGCGAACTCCTCGGCTTCGAACCCGAAGGCACCGGAACCTGCATCGCCTGCGCCCTCGACCACCTCGGCAAAATGGTGAAGAAAAAGTGCATCGCCTTCCTCGTCTCCGACTTCCAGGATTCGGAATACGAAAAGCAGCTCAAGCTCGCCGCCCTCCAGCACGACCTCATCGCCGTCACCATCACCGACCCGCGCGAACTCGAACTTCCAAACATTGGATTGGCCGAGCTCACCGA
>WFRA01000369.1 GCA_015486775.1 Kiritimatiellales bacterium
CCGCTACCGCGAGCTGCTCGGCACCCACCTGGCCTCGGAGCTGGTGCGGATGCTGATCGACGAAACTGGGTTCGATGCCCTCCAGGCCGGCCTGCCGCGTGGTACCCAACGCCTCGCCAACCTGCGCAAGGTGCTCGACTGGTTGCGCGAAACCGAGCGCGGCGCGCAAACCACACCCGCCGCCGTCGCCCGCAAGCTGGCGCAGCAGATCAAAAACCCGCCGCCCGTCCCCGAAGTCACGCTGCTCGATCCCGCGCAAAACGCCGTCACCATCATGACCGTGCATGGATCAAAGGGGCTCACCCAGCGCGTGGTGTTTGTTCCAGATATCAACTTCCGCGCCAATCCCGACCGCAGCTTTGCCCGCGTCTTTTTCGACGAGCACCATGTTCCGACCCTTGGAATCAAGGTAACCGCCCCCGACCGGAGCAGCGTGGTTTCACCGGGATTCAAAGCGGCCAACGCCCGCGCAAAAAGCGTGCGCGAACACGAATCGAAAAACCTCTTCTACGTCGCCATGACCCGCGCGCGCGATCTCGTCGTCACCTCGGCCACGGCCGGGGAAAGACCGGAAGGATGGTTGAGGCAAATGGCGCCGCTGGTCGAAGACGGCACCATCCAATCCGTCCCCTACTCCTCCTTGCACGCCGAACCCGCCGAGCCGCCCGCCCGCGAGCTTCCAACACTTGGAAGCCTGGCCACCGCGCTCGAAACCCTTTCCCCGCCCCCGGCCTCTCCTGCCCTCCGGCGCATCCCGGCCACAAAACTGGCCAAGGAATCCGCCCGTACGGGCGACATCCATGTCGCTCCTACCGCCTCCGGAGTGGGCACCCTCGGCCACGCCGTACTCGAACAGCTCGCGCTCAACGGCTGGCAGGGTTCCGTTTTACAATGGCTGGAAAAACTCCGCAACGATTTCGGCATCGGGAAAACCGAAGCCGCCGCCCTCGAAAACCGGATCGAAGCAACCCGTAAACGCATGGCCCAACTCACCGCATCCCTACCCGAGATCCACCCCGAATTCCCCTTTGTGCTCCACGACGGCGACCGGCTGATCGACGGCACCATCGACCTGCTCTGCCGCACCGACGACGGCTTCGCCATCTTCGACTACAAATTTACCGAGGCCGACGACTCCGCCGTGGCCGACAGCTACCGGGGGCAGATGGACATCTACCGGCAGGCCGCGCGGCGCGCCTTTCCAAACGCCGAAACCGAGGCCGTCTCGCTGGTGGTTATTTCATCCAAAGGAACACGTTTGCTTGATCTTCGTGGCGAGGTTTAGATAGAGTCCAAAAATTATGAGCGATATCGACACCCTGGTCATCGTCCCGACCTACAACGAAAAAGAGAACATCGAGAAAATCGCGGCCACGGTGCTCGATGCCTCGCCGCATGCCGACATGCTTTTCGTGGACGACAATTCTCCCGACGGCACCGGCGATCTGGCCGATGCACTGGCCAAAAAACATGACCGCGTACACGTGCTGCACCGCACCTCAAAGGATGGGCTTGGCCGCGCCTACATCGCCGGATTCAAGTGGGCGCTCGGGCGCGACTACCAATTCGTGATGGAGATGGACTGCGACTTTTCCCACGACCCCCACGAGATCCCCAACTTTCGCGACAAGATTATCTCGGGCTACGACCTGGTGCTCGGCTCCCGCTATTGCAATGGCATCCGGGTGCTAAACTGGCCCATGAGCCGCCTGTTGCTCAGCCGGGGCGCGGGCATCTATGTCCAGCTCATCACCGGCATGCCCTTCACCGACCCCACCGGTGGCTTCAAATGCTTCCGCCGCGAGGTGCTCGAAGCGTACGACTTCGACCGCGTCAAGGCCAACGGCTACGGCTTCCAGATCGAAATGACCCACAAGGCTTGGATGAAAGGCTTCCGCATCGGCGAGGTTCCCATCGTCTTCGAAGACCGCCAGGAAGGCACCTCGAAAATGAGCGGCAACATTGTCTACGAAGCACTCTGGGTGGTTTGGACCCTGGCCATCCGCAACGGATTCCGGCGGAAGCCAAAAAACAAACGCCAGCCGACGGAGGCAGCCCCATGCTAAAAGAGCTCGTTCTGGCCAACCGAAGCTTCCGCCGCTTCCACGAAGAGTTCGCGGTAGGCAAGGCAACATTGCGGGAGCTGGTCGACCTAGCGCGGCTCTCGGCCTCGGGCGGCAACATCCAGCCCCTGAAATATATCCTATCCTCCGACCCGGAAACCAACGCGGCCATCTTCCCGCACATGGTGTGGGCCGGCTACCTGGCCGACTGGCCGGGGCCGGCGGAGGGCGAACGCCCGTCGGCCTACATCATCATCCTGCTCGACAAGGAAATATCCAAAAGCGCGGGCTGCGACCACGGCATCGCCGCGCAGAGCATCCTGCTCGGGGCGGCGGAGCGGGGGC
This sequence comes from Kiritimatiellales bacterium, assembly GCA_015486775.1. Classification (GTDB taxonomy): domain Bacteria; phylum Verrucomicrobiota; class Kiritimatiellia; order Kiritimatiellales; family Pontiellaceae; genus Pontiella. The sequence goes on from WFRA01000369.1 coordinate 2,409, forward strand.
TTGGCGGATGCATGGTCGGATCCATCCAGCGGACCGGCCTGCGCCGGGCGCTCTCCATTCCGGAGCGATACGAAATCCTGCTCGCCATCGCTTTGGGAAAGCCGAAGGAAACCGTCCTTCTCGAAGAAGCCGAAAACGGCGACATCAAATACTGGCGCGACGATCAAGAGCAACACCACGTCCCCAAGCGTTCTCTAGACGAAATCATCGTTTAGAAAGCCCATGCAGGATGGTTGCCGCAGAAGCGACGCCCCGTCCTACGAAAGCAATCGCGCCAGCTTTGCCCAGCGTTCGATGCCGATCCGCTCCGGGCGCTCGGTGTGTTCGATCCCCGCGTCGGCCAAAAGGGCATCGACGGGAGAGACCCCTAGTTTTTTTAGGATGGTTCCAATCTGTTTGCGGCGCTGCGTGAAGCACGACTTTACCAGATTCTTGAAGACGGGATATTCCACGTTTCCAACGATTGGAACCTCGCGCCGCTCCATCCGCACCACCGCCGACCACACCTTCGGTGGCGGCAAAAAGCAAGTCGGGCTAATCTTTTTCACCAGCGTATTTTTATAGAAGACGCCCGTCAGCACACTCAGCACCCCATAATGCTTGCTCCCCTCCGGCGAGACCAACCGGTCCGCCACCTCCTTCTGGATCGTGAGCGACATCAATTCAGGGCGGTGTTCGCACTCGGCCATCTCCACCATCAGGCGGCTCGCCACCGAATAGGGCAGATTAGCCGCCACCTTCGTGATCCCTCCCGCAAACAGGCCATCGAGATCCACATCCAATGCATCCGATTCAATCAGTATAAAATCGGAAAACCGCGACTTGAGATAGTTCACCATCGTTGGATCCTTCTCAATGCAGCTAACGCTTCCAGCCCTTGGAAGAATCCGCTCCGTCAGCGCCCCCAGGCCCGGTCCAATCTCCAGCACCGCCTCGCCCGGCTGGATATCCGCCGTGTTGGCAATAATGTCGAGAATGTTGGCATCGATCAGGAAATTCTGCCCCAGCCCTTTGTTCGGGCGGTGGGCAAGACGTTCCAGCAACGCCCGCACCTCTTTCGGGCTAGTCAGTTTGGGTTCTTTCATTGCCTCTTCCAAGGATTGGGTTTTCCGGCCATTTCGATGGCGAGAGAGAGGGCGTTTTTCATGCTTTTGGCGGAGGCTTGGTTTTGCCCGGCGATACCGAAGGCGGTGCCGTGGTCGGGGGAGGTGCGGATGATGGGCAGGCCGAGGGTGACGTTGACACCTTCGTCAAAGCCAACCATCTTGAGCGGCCCGAGTCCTTGGTCGTGGTACATGGCGACAACGGCATCGTACTGCCCTTCCAAGGCTTGGAAAAAGATGGTGTCGGCCGGAACGGCATCGGAGACATTGAATCCCTTTTTGCGGGCGGCGCGGATGGCGGGGTTGATGAGTTCGATCTCTTCGCGCCCTAGCACACCGCCATCGCCCGCGTGGGGGTTGAGGCCGCAGACTCCGATTTTTCCATCCGCCAATCCAAACAGCTCCAAGGCCTGGCCGGTGAGTTCGATGTGCTCGCGGATATTTTTGCGGGTGAGTGCGGCGGGAACTCCAGCAATTGGAAGGTGGCGGGTGACGAGCATGACGCGCAGGCCGCCGCCGATGAGCATCATGCCAAAGTTTCTGGTGCCGGTGAGGTCGGCAAGCAGCTCGGTGTGTCCGGGTACGTTGATCCCCGCCTTGTGGAACCCCTCCTTGCAGATGGGTGCGGTGACCATGGCATCGAACTCGCCGGAAAGGCAACCCGCAACCGCCCGGCGGATGGCCACCTCGGCCAATCGGGAGGCGTTGACCCGAATTTTTCCGGGAGCAGGCTGGAAAGCCTGCCCCACATTCTGGAAAACAATTTTTCGCGACACGGGAATCCGCATGGCTTTGGCCTGTTCGCGAACCAGCTGTTCGGAGCCGAGAAAGACAAACTCCACGTCGTTTGGCCAACGGTATTTGCCGACGGCCTTGAGCGCGACTTCCGGCCCGATGCCGTTGATGTCGCCAATGGTGACTGCTATCCGTTTCATGGGTTGGAAGATAAAAAAAGACCCCGCGCAATGCGAGGCCTTTCGCCGATCGGTTCTCCGGGGTGCTAGCCGAGGAGCATTTCGGAGTAGGTCGGCAGCGGCCAGAGGTCGGCCGGAACGATGGCTTCGAGTGCATCGACCGATGCACGCAA
>WFRA01000370.1 GCA_015486775.1 Kiritimatiellales bacterium
AGGTGAATGTGCAAATCAATTATCCCGCGCTGGCGCAATACGGCGTGAGCGTCGAGGATGTGCTTACTACGCTCAAAGCCGCGCGCTTTGGAACCGAAGCCACCCGGATTGTCCGGCAAAAAGAGGGGATCGGCATCTTTGTCCGGTTGGCCGGCGAAGCCCCCTTCAATCTTGAACGCATCCGGCAGCTCCCCATTCCCGTCGCCGGTGGAAAGTTCCTGCCCTTGGAAAAAGTGGCGAACATAAAAATTGTCCACGCCCCCTCCGCCATTACGCGCCTGAACGGCCAGCGGCAAACCACGCTGCTCGCCGAAGTGAACGGTAGCATTCCCTCTGTCGTCAAAGCCCTCCGGAAACAATTCAAATCCATCGACTTGCCCGATGGCTACAGCATCGACTTTACCGGCCAATACCATCTGCTGATTGAAACGGCTTCCGAGCTCCTGTTTGCCGTGCTGGTGGCGGTGGCGCTGATCTACCTGATCATGGTCATGCAGTTTGGTTCGTGGCTGCAACCGCTTGTGATTCTGGTGGCTGTTCCCTTTTCGTTGGTCGGCGCATTGCTTGCCCTGTTTGTCACGCGGCAGGGTGTCGATATCTCCGTGGGAATGGGACTGGTTACGCTCGTGGGCATTTCCGTGAACAACGCGATTGTGCTCGTCGACTTTGCCAACCGCGAAAAAAAATCCGGCAAGCCCTTGGAGGCGTCGCTGCTTTCCGCCGCCTCCGTGCGCCTGCGCCCGATTTTGCTGACCTCGCTCACCACCATTGCCGCGCTCCTGCCCGCCGCCATCGGCACAGCAAGCGGTTCGCAGATATTTAAACCCTTTGCTATCACGCTCATCGGTGGCCTCATTGCCGGTGGTGTCGCTACCTTGGTTCTCGTTCCTACGCTACTGGCTTCAGCAAAAGACAGATCCAATCCCGTTTATACCTCCATCGGTTGAGAACCAATATTTTCTTCTCCACAGAGTTCAGGGAAATTGAGAGGTATGCGGAATCCGCACCCCCAATTTTGGTCTGGGCGGTAAAATAAAAGCCATACCCTTGACATACCATATATAGTATAGTACAACATTGTCATGTGGGAAATATACGAACACAGTTCATTGGTCAAAAAGCTCGGGAAAATTCCAGTCGAGGTGCTGAAACGATATGAGAAATGGAAGGACATCGTTACGATTTCAGGCCCTCAGGGATTGAAGCTAATAAAAGGATTTCATGACGAAGCCCTGCGCGGTCAGTGGCAGGGATTCAGATCATCTAGGCTAGGTAGGCAATACCGGCTGATTTATAGCATTGAAGATAAGAAGCTGTACGTGAAGGTAATTGACATTACCCCTCATGATTACAGGAGGAAATAGAATGAAGAACTATAGGAAAGCGAAAACGACGGTGGAGGTCTCTGTAGGCGAATCCGTACGTATCATCCGTGAACTGCAGGAGCTCAGCCAGTCAAACCTTGCACAACTTACCGGTATTCCGCAGTCGACCATATCGGGAATTGAAAACAACAGGATTAATCTTGGCGTTGAAAGAGCCAAGGTTCTGGCAAGGGCACTCAAATGCCACCCTGCTGTTTTGGTATTTCCCGGATGGAAGCTAAAAGATCAAATAGCCGCCTAACAACCGTTAATTCCTTCTGGGTAAAGCAAAAAATCTCCGGCTCGATCACTTGGAAAGGGGGAACGTAACGGTGACGGTGCAGCCGCGGCTGGGCTGGGAATCAATGACCACCTGTCCGCCGTAGGCTTTCACAAAGGCGTTCACCATGCTCAGCCCCAGCCCGTGGCCGGGGGTGCTACGGCTGCGGTCAACCCGGTAGAAGCGTTCGAACACCCGCTCCAACTCTTCGGGAGGAATGCCTGGACCGGTATCGGCCACGCGCAGGGTTGCCCGGGTTCCGTCTTGCTCCAGTGCGATGGAGACCTGTTTGCCTTCGGGAGTGAACTTGAGGGCGTTGTCGAGCAGGTTGGAGATCACGCGTTGCATGCGGGATCGGTCGCCGACCATCCAGACCGGTCCATCTGGAACAGAGCAGGAAAAATCGATCTTCCGATCCTCCGCGATGCCGGAAAACAGGGCATGGGCGGTGCTGACCTCGGCGGCCAGGTCGACGGGCTCCTCCAACAAAACCTGCATTCCTGTTTCCAGCCGCGCCAGCTCGAGGATGCTCTCGATCAGCGGCATCATGCGGTCGCACTCCTCCAGGATCTGGCTGGTGGTTTGCCGGCGTTTTTCGGGGGAGAGTTCCGCCCAGTCCAGGCTTTCGGCCATTCCGCGTATCCGGGCCATCGGGGTGCGCAGGTCGTGGGCAATGTTGGTCGTGACGCTTTGGAGCTCCTGCATCAGGACTTCGATGCGTTCGAGCATTTCGTTGAAGCCGGAGGCCAGCGCTTCGATTTCGTAACCCTCTGAACCCACCGCCACCCGCTCGCCGAGGTGCCCCTCCCGCACCCGCCTGGCCGTTGCGGTGACCCGCTCCACCCCGGCCATCGCCCGCCGGGAAATATAGTATCCAATCCCGCCGGAAAGCGGCAGAAATAGTGCGGATAGGATAAGGAAGAACCGAGACCAAAGCCGCGCCATGCCGGAAAATTCGTCGAATGGGTCGGCCACGGCAACGAGGTTGCCGTCGTACAGT
>WFRA01000371.1 GCA_015486775.1 Kiritimatiellales bacterium
ATCGCCTCGACGATATGCTTCTTCTCCTTGTTCGGAAACTTGAGCCGGACCAGGATGGCCTCCGCCATCTCGGCACCGATGGCGGCGTGGCCGTCGAACCGGATGCGGGGCAGGCCGTCGGTGCCGGGGCCGATACGCGCCGTCGGGGGTTTGCCGACATCGTGCAGCAGTACCGTGTAGGCCAGTTCGCGTGCGGTGTAGACGGATTGTGTTTGTTGATTTTCGGCCATCAGGTTGAGCATGAGCACGGTATGTTCGAAGACATCGCCTTCGGGATGGAACTGGGGTGGTTGCTCCTGTCCAACCATGGGAATAAGTTCGGGGAGGATGGGTTCGAGCAGCCCGAGTTCGTAGAGGTGCCGGAGGGCGTCGCCGGGGCGGGGGCTTTCGGTCAGGATGCGGGTGAGCTCTTGCTCGATCCGCTCGGCACTGATGTTGGCGATGAGTGCTGCCATGGATTGGATGGCGGCTTCGGTGGTGGGGTCGAGCGCAAAGCCGAGGTTGTGCGCAAAGCGCACGGCGCGGAGCATGCGCAGGTGGTCTTCCTGGAAACGCTCCGCCGGGGCGCCGATGGCCTTGACGAGTTTTTTCTCCAGGTCGCGCCGGCCGTGGATATAGTCGATCAGTTGTTCTTTAATGGGGTCGAAAAACATGCCGTTGATGGTGAAGTCGCGCCGCAGAGCATCTTCCTTGGCGGCGCTGAAGAGGATGGTTTCGGGATGGCGGCCGTCGAGGGTTCCGGCCTCTTCGCGGAAGGTGGCCACTTCGACGATCTCCTTGCCGTCGACGACGGCAATGACCCCGAAGGCTTTGCCGATGGGGATGGTTTTGGGAAAGAGGGCTTCGACCTCTTCGGGGAAGGCGTCGGTGGCGACATCGTAGTCCTTGGGTTTGCGCCCGAGCAGGTGGTCGCGCACGCAGCCCCCTGCAAAGAGGGCGATGAACCCCTCCGCTTGCAGCTTTTTCACCACGGCCAGTGCAGATTCCCTTTGTCTCATTCCCGTTTCCTTGGTAGATTTCCTTCTCGGCGGATGAACCATAGTGCAGATGCCGTGTCGAAGGGAAGACAAAGTAGGGATTGAAACGATGAAAAAGATATTCTTGACGCTTGCCGGCCTGCTGATGTTTGCGGGAGCGGCCTCCGCCCAATTCGAGGATCCGTTCGGGGTCGAGGCGCGACTGGACGGCGATGTGATCCGGCTCGATGTATCGGTGCCGACCAACCATTATCTCTACGCCAGCCATTTCCAGGTGACCGATGCCTCGGGTCATGAACAGGCGCCGCTGGAGATCCCGCCCACCACTTCGATTGTCGATCCGGACACGGGGAAGCCCAAGGCGGTCTATGACCATCCGTTCACGGCGACCTATTCCTGGAAACCGGCGGCGGATGGCGCGTCGGCCTTCCATGTGAAGTATTGGGGCTGCAACGACGAGGTTTGCTTTATTCCCCAGGACAAGGTGGTGGAGCTGGCGCCCTCCGGACAGGTTCCAGTGGCTGGAAAACCGGCTGGAAAAGTTTCCAATGATTGGGAAACCGAGCTGGAGCATTTCCGGGTGGTGGAGTCCCAGGCGGGCTATCTGAAGGCTGGGGAATTTCTTGATTTCATGGATCGCGCGGAGAACGGGGGCGGGGACGAGCTGAGCGGAATCCGCCTGTTCCTGACCGATCCGGTGGCCTTTGTCCGCGAGTCGGGCCTGCTCCTGACGCTGCTCTTTATTCTGGTCGGTGGCCTGCTGCTCAACCTCACGCCCTGCGTGCTTCCGATGATCCCGATCAACCTCGCGATTATCGGCGCGGGCGCGCAGGCGGGGTCGAAGCGGCGCGGCTTTGCGCTGGGTGCGGCCTATGGGCTGGGCATTGCGCTCTCCTACGGCCTGCTGGGGGCGATCATTGTCATGACCGGTTCGCGCTTTGGAACCATCCAGGCCGACCCGTGGTTCAACCTGGTGATCTCCCTGATCTTCGTGGTGCTGGCACTAGCGATGTTCGATGTCTTCCAGATCGACCTCTCCCGCTTCCAATCCAAGCTGGGCGGCGGCCAGAAGCAGGGTAGCTTTGTGGTGGCCATCACGATGGGTTCGGTCGCCGCGCTCCTGGCGGGCGCCTGCGTTGCCCCGGTGGTGATTGCCGTTCTCCTGCTGGCCACCAGCCTGGGGACGCCCGGCCTGGTCCTTCCGTTTGTACTCGGTTTCGGGATGGCGCTGCCCTGGCCGTTTGCCGGGGCGGGGCTCTCCTTTCTTCCAAAGCCTGGAAAGTGGATGGAATACGTTAAATATGCCTTTGGCATCGGCATCATTCTCTTTGCGGTCTACTACGGCCACCTGAGCTACCGCGCTTTCCGTCCGACGACGGTCGCCGCCGGCGAGGCGAAGGGGCATTTCGTGGTCGATGGTGCCTCCAATGCGGGGCTGGCCGACGCGCTGCGGCAGGCGCGGGCCGAAGGCCGGCCGGTCTTTATCGACTTTTGGGCCAGCTGGTGCAAAAACTGCCACGCCATGGAAAAGAGCACCTTCAAGGATGCGGTCGTCAAGGCGCGGCTGGAAAAGTATCTCTTCATCAAATATGTCTCCGAAGACCCCGTCGATCCCGAAACCAAGGCCGTGATGGATCGGTTCAACGTGCAGGGGCTGCCGACGTTTGTGGTGCTTGCTGCAAAAGAGTGATGCGTACTGCGTAATTCGTGATGTGTATTTCCCCTAGGATGCTCCCTGCCGGATCACGGGCAGACAGGAATCTCCGCCCCACGAAGAAACAGGCTTTAGGCTGCGATTGTCGGTGCCGTGCGCTATCTGCTGGTTTCCTGAGTACCGGCGGTTTTTTCCATCCACTCCAACATGTGCTTCACCACCTCTTGGCGTTCGGGTTCGTTGTGCAGTTCGTGGTAGAGGCCGCTCCAGATTTTCAGGGTGCATGCTGTTCCGGCCTTCTCCGCAAAATCGCGCGAGGCATCGGGCGACGTAATCCGGTCGGCATCGCCGTGCATCAGCAGCAGGGGGCAGGGGAACTGCGCCGCATGTTCCAGATTCCATCGCCCATTTTTAATCATGGATACCGCCAGAGCGGGCGTGATCCGGTCGTGGATCAGCGGATCGCTACGGTAGGCCTCCAAGACTTCGGGATCGTGCGAAAGCACCCCGTCGTCGAGGCCGCTGGGCATGGGGAGGCGAATCCGCAATGTGTTCAGGAACCGGAGGGCGGCGGACTGCCATCGTAGTGGCTCGAAAGCGAGCCGCAGCAGCGGGGCGCTGGCCACAAGGCCCGCAAGAGCCGGTTGTCTCCGCAGCGCATAGTGGATTGCTAGGTTGCCGCCGAGGCTGTGGCCATAGAGGAAGAGGGGCAGATTGGGGTGGCGCTGCCGCGCGGTTTCCAACAGTTGGGAGATATCCGACATCAGCAAACCGTAGCTTGGGGCGTGCCCGCGTATTCCCTGCGATTTTCCGTGGCCGCGCAGATCGAAAGCAAGCCAAGCATAGCCCGCGCGGTTGAAGGATTCGGCCACGAACCCGTACCGGCCGCAATGCTCTCCGAGTCCATGCACTAGGCAGACCGCGGCCTTGGCATCGACGTCCGGTTCCTGCCCCCGACCATGCAGCTCCAGCCCATCGCGGGTTTCGATTTTGAATTCAAAGTGGTTCATTCGGCCTCCGACAATACCTGATCGGGGCATCAATTCCTACCCTCTCCTCCTAGCCTATTCCTGACATTGGAGTCCATCCTTAAAACCCTCCAGCATCAATCCGAACAAAACTATAACCGCGAAATAGACCAAGCACACAATAGTGAAGGGACAGAAGGACTGTTTTTTTCGTGTGATTTGTGTGTTTCGCGGTTTGTCTAATTGGAATTAATTCCATATAAGGGGTTGCGATGAAAACGATGAACGAAAACGAATTGAGACCCTATATCGGTTCGATGGATCAGCTGGCCGACATCCGCACCTCGGTGCTGGACGACGGCAAGGGGCGGGGGATCCGCATCGCCGAGATCGACAATGGAAGCGGCCTGCGCTTCACCGTGCTGCTTGACCGCGGAATGGATATTGGCGACGCCTCCTTCAGGGGGACGCGGTTTGCCTACCAGACCC
>WFRA01000372.1 GCA_015486775.1 Kiritimatiellales bacterium
GCCTGGGATCTACACCACCCACTGGGGCATGGTACAGGATGGCGGTGCCGGATGGTTTGGCGAGGACTTTTCCAAGACCATCGAGGTAGCCGACATCTTCGATATTCCGGTGGAAATGTTCCCCGAAGCCACGGTGGAAGGCTACAATGTGGTGGGCTGGCTCTCCGAGACCGGTCGGGCATATGCCGTAAGCTGGTCGCCGGATCTGGTGTACGACCCGTTTGTTTTGCTGGAAGAAGATATCCGCTGGCCGCAGGCGAACTATACCGACCAAACCGTCCGAGCCGACTCGGCAGGTTTCTATAAAGTGGATGTTTCCATCGTGGAGCCGCCGGTGGAGCGCATTAAAAACCCGGGCTTTGAGATCGAAGGCACGGGTGGCGAAACCGATCCAGCCGATTGGTTCCGGACAAACACCGCCATCGTGCAACGCTATGGCGAAGCGGGACAGGATGGTCATGGCGACTGGGAGCTACTTCTTCAAGATGGCGAAAACGCCTGGCACTGGGCATCCCAGAAAACCCCGGTAACCGCAGGAGCCGAGTATACCGCCACCGTCCAGTTTAAGGGCGTTATGCAGGCGGGCGAAATCGCCTATAGCTACTTGGAGTGGTTCAACTCGAGCGGTGGGTCGCTTGGCAACACTTGGGCCGAGTATAAGACGACCGATGCAGACTATGCGGATTTTGTTTGGGTATCGCGCTCCGTTACCGCCACGGCTCCGGCTGGCGCGGTCGAGGCCGAGGTGCGGGTGATGACCTATATGGATGGGAACGGCGATAGCGGAGTCTGGGCGGACAACGTGGAGTTTACTGAAAATTAAAACCACTGGATACCGATCAGGTGTACTGGTCGGAAAGCAGGAGAGTAGTACAAGTGTGTTTGCCGTTTGTGGGTTTGCTCACTCGGAGAGAACCCCGGTAAACGCAGGAAAAGGAGATAGAAAAATGAGAAATACACTAGCAAGTATCGGCAAATTGTCGATGGGCGTTCTGATCGCCTGCACGGGAATGGCGAGTGCCAATCTGTTGACCAACGGCGACTTCGAAACGCAGGGTTCCGGTGGTACCGACGATGCCGCCGGTTGGTTCCGGACAAATCCCTCGATCGTGGGGCGGTACAATGAAGCCGGCCAGGCTGGCCATGGCGACTGGGAGTTGCTCCTTCAGGATAATGAGGATGCCTGGCACTGGGCGTCCCAGATCGTTCCTGCAACGGCCGGTGTTGAATATACGGCTTCGATTCAGATGAAAGGCGTACTGCAGGCGGGTGAAATCGGTTATGTCTTCATGGATTTCAAAGACTCGGGCGGAGCATCCCTTGGCTCTGAGTGGTCTGAGTATTTGTCGTCCGATGCCGACTATGGGGATTTCGTATGGGTGACGCGCACCAAGGTGGCCACTGCTCCTGCCGGCACGACTCAGATCGAGTTTCGGGCGATGACCAAGTTGGATGGCAAAGGCGATAGCGGAGTCTGGATGGACAATGCGGAACTCGTTCCTGAACCGGCCACGATGGGCCTGTTCGGCCTGATGGGCGGTGCCATGCTGTGGGCGCGCAAGCGTTTCAAGAGATAAGGGCTGCTTGGGGGTACCGCATTTGGTGTCCCCGCAGCATAGGATTCCGGCTTCCGAATGGGGGTCGGAATTTTTCTGGTCTGTATTTGTTTCCGTTCCGTGCTACGAGAGGATTATGAGCATACGAATAGATCTTTTGAATCGCCCATGGAAGCTGCAATCATGGCGGCCCAATGCCTGGTTCCTGCAGAATTCTGCGGAGACCGATGCGCCCTTTTGTCCGGAACACGGGCCATATGATGCCGTGCTGCCCGGCTCGATCCAGACCACCCTGTTGCGGCACGGGGTCATCAAGGATTGGAATGCGGGGCTCAACTCGCTGGATTGCGAGTGGGTCGAACACCGGCACTGGGAGTTTTTCACGGAGATCGCGGCGGGGGAAATTCCCGTCGGCGAAGCGGTCTGCCTGGCGGCGGACGGGCTGGACTATTCGGGCTGGATCCGGGTGGACGACGAGACAGTCGGCACCTTTTGCGGGGCACTCAAGCGCCACGGGATTGATTTGGGCGAAACCCTTTCGGATGGCAAGAGCCACCGCCTGCGCATCATTTTCGACCAGCCGCCGGAGGAGCAGGGGCAGATTGGCTTCACCTCCCGCTCGGAACATCTCAAGCCACGCTACAGTTTTAGCTGGGACTGGTGCGTTCGCTTTGTGCCCACGGGGATTTGGGATTCCCTCTCCCTGTTCGTCGGGAATCCCCCCGTCGTTTTGAAGAACAGCTTTTCCCGCTTGTCGCCTGACCTGAAAACAGGAACGGTTACGTTGCGGCTGGCAAATCGCCTCTCCTCCGGAACCTCCCTTCTGGTGGTGCTTCGCGCCAGAAAGGGTGGCGAGCCCGTCGAATATAAAATGGATCTGGAGCCGGGCGACCAGGAGGTGGTTTTCCAACTATTGGAACCCGACCTCTGGTGGCCGAACGGGGAGGGCGAACCCAACCTCTACGAGATGGAGGTGGCCTGCGTTTCCGATGGTCGGAACATTTCGCTCTTCCGGGGAAGGATCGGGTTCAAGCATGTCCGCTGGCTGCCCTGCGAAGGCGCTCCGGAAAATGCCCGACCGCTGCTCTGCGAGGTGAACGGGCAGCCAATCTTTCTCCAGGGGGTAAACTGGACCCCGGTCTCGCTGGACTATCCGGATTTCGATGCCGAACGCTACGACCATTTGATCGGCCTCTACCACGAGATGGGCGCCAACGTGCTGCGGGTGTGGGGCGGCGGCTATCTGGAGCGGGAATATTTCTATGAGAGGTGCGACGAACTGGGGATGCTGGTTTGGCAGGAATTTCCGCTTTCGTCCTCCGGCTGCGAAAACTATCCGCCCGACGACGAGGATTTTATCGGACGCTTGTGCAAGGTCGCTCGCGACTATGTCCAGAGGCGTTCCCACCATGCCTCCCTGTTTCTCTGGTGCGGCGGGAATGAACTGACGACGAAAAAGAATGCCTCGGGGGAGTTTTATCCGCTGACCGAAACCCATCCCGCGCTCCGCGCGCTGGGCGAGGTGGTTGCTTCGGAATCCCCCGGTGCATCCTATCTGCCCACATCGCCGAGCGGTCCTGTTTTCTGCGCAACGGATGGAACGACCGGGAAGGGACTGAACCACCATGTCCACGGCCCGTGGGACCGGCTCAGCTCCGAGGAGGAGTGGCACCGCTACTGGCTGAACGACGATGCCCTGTTCCGATCCGAAACGGGCGTAGCCGGGGCGAGCGACGCCGCGTTGATCCGCCGGTATGCGGGCGGGATACCGGTGGAGCCCATTTCGCTGGACAATCCCTATTGGCGGCACACCTCCGCCTGGTGGGTTCAGCCATGGCTGGCGGAAGACGACCTCGACGCGCATGTGGAAAAATCGCAGAAGCGACAGGCGGATTTCCTGGCGTTTGCCATCAGGCAGTGCAAAAACCGTTTCCCCCGCTGTGGAGGATTTTTGATCTGGATGGGGCACGACTGTATGCCGGTGGGCTGCAACACGTCCATTATCAACTATGACGGGACACCCAAGCCCGCATTTCACGCAATCAAACAGGAGTATCTAAAATGACTAGGAAAATGATTGGAAAATGGCTGGGGCTCACCCTGCTGGCCTGCGCCGGATGGGCGAACGCAAACCTGCTGACCAACCCGGGTTTTGAGATCCAGGGGGCAGGAGGATCCGAGGATCCCGCCGATTGGTTCCGGACAAACACATCTATCGTAAAACGCTCCCAAGAGGCCGGGCAGGCCGGCCACGGCGACTGGATGGTGCTCGTTTCGGACAATGCTCACGCTTGGCACTGGGCCTCCCAGGCCGTTCCCGCAAGCCCGGGAACCGAATATTTTGCTTCGGCTCAGTTTAAGGGGGTCATGCAGGCCGGAGAGATTGCCTATATCTACATGGGATGGCTCGACTCCGGCGGGACGGAAATCGGCAACGCCTCCACCACCTACACTTCCGGTGACGGCGACTATGCGGACTGGGCATGGGTGACGCGCTCCGTCACGGCCGTGGCGCCCGCCGGTACCGCCCAGGTTTCGGTGCGGGTGATGGGCTATATGGACGGGCAGGGCAACAGCGCGCTTTTTGCGGACAACGTGCTACTGACCGCGGTTAGCTCTGTTGATCCGGCCAGAATCGTCGACGGGGAAGTTGTTTCCAGCAATGTCATAAAGTTGGTGGTAGAAACCCCGGGGGCGGCGAACAACTACTATCCCAAGTTTAAGGAGGATTTGATGGATGGTGCCTGGGCGGGCGTGGCGCATTCGGACAATGGCGCGAATCCGTTCGTGGTCACCAATCTTCTCTATTCCACGGCGGATGCCAGCGGCACCAACAAGGTGGTCTATGTGCATGCCGACACGAAGACCGGGTTTTTCCGCATGGGCAAGGTGGCCGGGCTTTTCAAGAAGGTCAAAACTATGTTCCAGACCAACGAGTTCTACGACCCGAGGGAGGCCTTGGCGATCGATGGGGTCATCATCCACCGCCACGGCGTGGGTTTTTCGGATCTGCTTTCGCACATCGCGTCGTGGGAGGGCTCGGGTAGGACGGTCGGTCGGATGTTCTTTGCCGACTCGGATGCCGGAACCGCCTATACCTCGGGCGCTTGGGACGGCACCGACCATTCCGACGACATCGAAACGGATCAGGCCGGGAACCAACTCCTAGTGGGCGACCGGCCCTACATGGTTCCAACCGCTGGATGGACGCAATACGAGGGCGAGCAGGCCGAGATGGCGCTCCTTGCCGGCGCGGCGGCCATCTTTCCCGAAGAACCTCTGGCTCATGCTTTTACGGGCTATTCCCCGAGCTTTAAGCAATTGTGGGTGCAGTACTATGGAACGGCCTGGGAGGGCCAGCACACGTCGGCGCTGGCGCGCTATAAAACCGCGCAGCTCAAGTCGAAGCTCTATTTCGATCTCGAAGCCAGCCTGATGAAAATCACCCACACCAACCAGGAGGCCGTTGTTGCCGATCCCGCTTTCGTCATTCCGATCCACTCCATCTATGGAAACGTCTCGGCGCAACTGGTGGCACCGCTGGGGGATTCGACCCACCTCGACGAGGTGGATGGCTACATCGGGCAGATCTGGACGGGGCCGATCAACTGGGCGCTCGGGCAATACGACTCCACCGAAAAATCGTTCTCCTCGTCGGCCTACGCGCTGTACGACTATTTCACCCAGATCACGATCGGCACCGAAAAGAAGCTGTGGCTGCTGGTCGATCCGGTGGAGGACGATCCGAACCACACCTGGGCCGACTATGCCGAGTGGTACCACCACTCCGTCTCCGCCATGCTGCTGATGCCGTCGGTGGATTCCTACGAGGTCATGCCGTGGCCCGAACGGATCTTTCTGCCGGGCTATGGCACAGGGGGCGGAACCCCTGCGCCCGAGGATTTCCGGAAGACGGCCTTGGCGATCACGCAGGTGTTGCAGGAAGTGCCCCTCGGCGGGCAGTGGAGCATGATGGGGTCGGATTCCACCACCCCGGGGATCGCGGTGGCCATCGCCGATTCGGTCATGTGGTTCGAAGACCGCTCCTACAAGCTGCAGGGAACCTATGGCCAGCTCCTACCGCTCATCGAGCGCGGCGTGCCCGTGAGCGCCTGCGTGCTGGAACGGAGCGGGGACGCGGCGTACATGGACCGCTTCAAGGTGATCGTCGTGGGCTACGAGGATTTCAAGCCCATGACGGAGGCCATGAACACCGCCCTGGCGGACTGGGTGCAGCGCGGCGGCGTGCTGGTCATGCTGGGGGATTCCAGCGATGCCCTGGATAGCTCCTCCTATTTCTGGTGGAACCAGCTCGGCTATGCAAATCCGATGGACCATCTGCTGGCTCAGCTGGGCGGTACGGGGCCGGGCGAGTGGAGTTTCGGCAACGGCTATGTGATCCGCAACGAAACCTCGCCATCGGCCTTCGCCAATCCCTCCACGGCGGCGAGCGTCTACCTGCCGCTGATCGACAACGCAGTCCAGCACACGGCATCCGGTGGGAATCTTTCAACCCCTGGATATCTCATGATGCAGCGCGGGCCGTTCATCACCGCCCATGCCTGGAAGCAGGCGGTTTCCAAGGCTGGGAAGTTTGTGGACATCTATGATCCTGCCCTGCCTGTACTCGACGGCATTTCGCTGGCTGTGGGGGAGAGCGGTTTGTACCGGGATGTTACCCAGATATTGGCGGGTGGCGGGTCGCCGGAGGTGCTGCACGCAACGCATCGGCTGATGTCGCAGCAGTTTGTCGGCAACGACCTTCGGTTCGCTGTCAACGGCCCGCAGGATACACCTGCGGTGGCGCGGATCTTTTTGGCCGGGCAAAATGTTTTGGGCATAACAGCCACCAACTCGGCCGGGCAGGCGGTTGTGGTCACCAATGCGGTGGAGGGCAACACGCTCTGGCTGGAGTTCCCGAACGATCCGAACGGCACGGAGGTCTCCGTGCAGCTGGCCGAGCGGACGCTGCCCCCGGTGGTGACCACCGCCACCGTCTCCGCGCTCACGTCCTCCGCCGTTGAGGGAGCCAATGGCGATGCCTTCGATGGTGCTACGATCACGGACTACACGCCCCTGCTGGTGGTGAACATGGGCGAGGATCCCGACGATTGGTTCAGGTCGCCGAATGTCGGCGAAACCCTATTCAGCGACCCGCCGGGAACAAAATTCATCGAGTTCAATACAGCAGGTTTGCTCACCCTGACCAACATGATCGTCTATGTCAGTGCCGATCCCAGTTCCACCGATCCCGGCGACGAGGAGCGGAGCGTCAGCAA
>WFRA01000373.1 GCA_015486775.1 Kiritimatiellales bacterium
CCTCGGGGCAACCCCACGCGAACTCAAGCACGCATTCTAGAGCATTTCACGAATGAAGTGTCGTAGACGCGACGCCTGCGAAAGGGTCAGTCCGATATTTTAATATTCTGTACATCACCTCCTTTTTTCATCGACGAAAAATTCATCAAGGAATCCACCATCGACATGCTCGAAGCCTGCCTCGAAAAGGCCATCTCGCAGATCGGTTGATGGCTCCGGTCTTCCAATGGCTGGAACTTCCAGCCATTGGAAAATGATGGGAGAGTAGGAGTGTCATCTCTTGCACATGGATGGAATGTTAAAATATCGGACACCTTTCCCCGTGCAAACCTTGCCCTCGGGGCAACCCCACGCGAACTCAAGCACGCATTCTAGAGCATTTCACGAATGAAGTGTCGTAGACGCGACGCCCTCGTCGCGTTCTTTGTTTCTGGGCAAGCGACGAGGGCGTCGCTTCTACGAAAAGATTAGTGCGGCATCACAAACCTTGAATTGCTCTAGCGGCGGCGAAAACACCTGAATCTTTAAAGAGACCGCAGAGACCGGGGTCAGATCTGCACATTGAACATTCTGGTTGACGCGTCCAAAGTTTGCGGATAGCTTGGCTGAGCTACCGCAGGGGTCACCCATTATAGGTTCCGGTCAAACACAAAACCCCCCTTCCATAGCCGTTTTTTAACGGCCTGTTGACTTGATCGGTTCCACGTCTTTCTCTATCGCAAGCGCCCCCTATTTCCCGTCTCCGTATGTCTCTTCGAGCCGGACTCCCCAGAGCTGGAAGGCCATGGTTCGGGATTCGGAAGGGGAAGGTTCGTCGGCTTCCCGGTCGAGATAGCCGAGCTTGATGGTGCCGTCTTCGATGGCAAGCGCGGTGATCTCCATCCGGTCGGAAATCGTCTTTTTGTCGGTATTGACCATTGCCTGTCCGGTGTTCAGCAAAAGGAAGAGGGTCTGGAGACCGTCGGCATCCCCCTTATCCACCCGAGCAACGATGGCGGCATCGGCCAGACCGTCGCCGTTCAGGTCGCCGATGGCGGAGTGGGTCGTGCGGACGCTCAGCTGGTCGCCCTCGAACACGCCGTCCACCACCCGGGCGACGGCACCGGTTGCATCCGTCAGCTGAAGCGAAAACGCCTCCATCCGAGGCTTCTCCGAAACAGGCTCCTTTCCATACCAGAAAACCAGGTAGATCGCATCGGCGATGCCCAGCATGAAAATCAACGCTGTGGCGATATACTGGGTCTTCTTGAGCCAGCTTTTCTGTTTCTTTTTTTGCGGCATGGCACCTGTCTCCTTCCAATCGGCTACCGATATGTTTTCGATCCCTTCCCAAGCCACCCCGGGGCGTGCCTTCCGGCAGGATCGTGGTGGGTCCAGTGAACAACCCCGCCCTTGGGGTTCCACTCGTAGATCCCCTCGAAGGCAATGGTGTCGCCAAGCTTCAGCGATTCGATCCTCGGCGCCAAATCAATGTTGTGGGCAACCAGTATGGTTTGGCTAGATGGCAATTCAAGGATGAAACGCTGATGCCTGCTACCCGAATCGTCATCGGAAAGAATCCGCACAACCACGCCCTTGCCGGAGACCGGAACAGCGCTCCTGTGGCCTTTAAACGCAGTGGATACGGAACCGTTGCCTTGATCCGCCGGGGTGGTTTGGCCTAAGCCGAAAAAGAGATTGCCTATCCCGAAAAGCCCTGCTCCGACGAGGATCAATATGAAAAATGTTCGTTTCATCTTTATCAACAAGGCGAATCACCCAACGGTAATTGCAGGAGAGTCGCGGCGAGAGGCGATGCGGAAGAAAAACTAGCGGAAGATCCAATAGAGGATGAGGGTCGCAACCACCACGCCGATGCCCCAAAACTTTGCGCCTTTGGAGCTGGTCAGGTCCATGTTGGTGTTGTGCTCAAACTCGACGGGCTGGTCGTGCTTCGCGAAGAGGCCGATGATGGTCATGATGATCAGCACGGAGAAGAAGCAGTAGGCCATGCGGTCGAGGAAGGCCACGCCGGGGAAGACCCGGTGGATGATGTAGTAGAGCACGGGGTTGGCCAGCAGGCCGACGACCCCAGCAATGCCTTTGGCGCGGCGGTTGATGAGCCCGAAAACGAATACGGCCAAAATGCCGGGCGAGACGTAGCCCTGGAACTCCTGGATGTATTTGAAGATTCCCCCGAACCGGGGGTCGGCCAGCAGCGGCGAAACCACGCAGCCGATCGCCACAAACACCCCGACGCAGATGCGCCCGATGGTCACGAGCTGGAACTGGGTGGCCTTTTTGTTGATGTAGGAGCTGTAGATATCCATGGTGAAGATGGTGGAGGAAGCATTGAGCACGGCGGCGAGCGAGCTGACGATGGCACCGAGCAATGCCGCGATGATGAAGCCGAGCACGCCCTTGCCCTTGGGGATCAGGTTGCCGATCAGCAATCCGAGGGCGGAGTCGTATTTGTAGCCCACCAGCTTGTTTTCGGCCACGGTGACCCCGGCCTCGTCCGCACGGGCGGCCACGGCGGCATTGTAGCCGGAAAGCTCGGCGGCCTTTTCGGGGTTGGTCTTGAGCCAGCCGTTGTCGAAGACGAAGACATCCATCGATGCCGGATCGCTTTTTACCGCTTCGTACCGGGAGAGCACCTCTTCGTTGGCCATTTTGATGGCGGGGTCGGACGCGGCGGTTTCCGCCATTTCGTTGCTGTAGAGGTTGAAGGCGATGATGCCCGGAACCACGATGATGAACGGAACGATCAGCTTGAGCGCCGCCGCGAATACGAGTCCCTTCTGCCCTTCGCGTAGCGAGGCGGAGCCCAGGATACGCTGGGTGATGTATTGGTTGAGCCCCCAGTAGTAGAAGTTGGGGATCCAGAGCCCGACGATCAGCGCCGTCCAGGGAATGTTAAGATCGGTCTTAGGCAGCACCATGTGCATCTTGTCGGCATTGAGGGCCTGAAACTTTTCAAGTACACCCGCGCCTTCGGGGATGGACGCCGCGGCGCCGGAACCATCCACCAAGCTTGACGCATCGGTCAGGCCAAGCTGGTGGAAGGCGAACCATGCAATCAGTGCGCCACCGATAATCAGCGCGCCGCCTTGGATCAAGTCGGCCCATACGGCGGCCTTAAGCCCGCCGACCGCCACATAACCCGCCGCGAACAGCCCCAGGATCCAGCAGCTGGTCGTCAGATTGACCCCGAAGCCGTTTTGGTTAAAGAGGTCGGTCATCGTGACCGCGCCGGCGTAGATGACGCCCGAGAGGCTGACACCGATAAGGATGATCATCATGAAGATGGTCATGATCAGCCGCGCCCAGTGGTTATAGCGGACTTCGAGGAACTGGGGGATGGTGAAGATGCCCGCCTTGAGGAAGTAGGGCAGGAAAATAAAGGCCACCACCACCAGAGTGATCGCTGCCATCCATTCGTAGCTGGCGATCGCCAGCCCGAGATAGTCCGCCGCCGACCCGCTCATCCCGACAAACTGCTCGGCGGAAATGTTGGCCGCAATCAGCGAAAAGCCAATCAGCCACCAGGTCAGCCCCCGCCCGGCCAGGAAATAGTCCGCCGCGCCGTCGTCGCCGTGCGTCTCCTCCCCTCTGGACTTCCACATGCCCAAGCCGATCACCGAAGCCACGAACGCCACAAAAACAATAATATCGATCCAGCCCATTGTATTCCCCTCTCTTCAAGTTCCGGTTCAAGATAATCGCCATAAGGTAGCAATGTGGAACATGGTTTTGAAGAACAAACTTCCAGTGGTTGGAAAAACCGCTACTACTCCCCCGAGATGTAGCGGGCAATGTCCTCGAGGCGGAGGAAGCCCACGGGGCGCCCTCGGGGATCGGCCACAACGGCGCTGTGGAACGGGTTGCGGCGCAGGCGGTAGAAGGCCGATTTGAGGTTGCGGTTTTCCGGGATCACGAGGGCTTCCCCGGCGTAGGGGCGCAGGGGGGCGTCGTCCTCCAATCCGCGGTTGACCAGGGCGAACATGGAGACCAGGCCGACCACCCGGTGCCGGTCGAGCAGCACCGCGAAGGTGGCCGGGCGCCGCGCCGCGACCCGCTTGAAATCGGCTACGGTGGCGTCGGCAGGGAGGGTGGCCGCCTTTTTGAGGGGAACCATCAGGCTCCGCACGGGGACGCTGTGCATGGAGGTGGCATTGTCCATCATGCGGCTTTGGTGGGAGGTGAGCACCCCGTCGCGGGCACCCTCCGAAAAATAGTCCTTGAGCCCTTCCGAGGAGAGGCGGTGCAGCTCGCAGCCAGCCTCCTCGTCCATGTTGCGGGCCAGCAGGCGGAAGAGCTGGCAGAGCGGCCACGTGACGGGATAGAAGAACCAGACCGGCAGGCGCAGCAGGCTGGCCAGTCGGTACATCAGCGTATCCGCCTTTTTGCGGAAGAGGTTTTTGGGCGCCACCTCCGCAAAGATGAAGAGCGGGAACATGAGCGTGAGCGTGGCGGCCATCTCGGCATTCCACGGAATGAATCCGAGCAGGAGGCGGCCGGAGGAGAGGCCGTTTTCCAGATAGAGGGCGGTCACGGTGCCTGAGAGCAGGTAGACCGCGATGTTGTTTCCGATCAGCACGGTGAAGATGAAGATGTGCGAGTTGCGCAACAGGCGCGAAAGGACCAGGGCGGAGGGGTTGCGTTCGCGCTCGCGCTGCCGCAGGCGGATGCGGTTGATCGCGTAGCTGCCCGTCTCGACGCCGGAAAAGAGCGCCGAAAAGAGGAAGCCGACCAGAATTGAGAGCGCGGCAGAGAGGCTCATGCGCAACCTCCCACGAGTTCGAGCAAGACCGATTCGATCCGGTTGGAGCGCACCTGCTCCACCGTGAAGCGCAGGTTGCGCACCTGGGCGACGTCGCCGGGCGACGGCATGCGCTTGAGCAGCGAAACCACTAGACCGCTGAGCGTATCGAGCGCAAGCGTGCGCACCACCTCGTCGGGGAGGAAGCCGACAAAGAGGCTGCGCCACTCGCGGATGCCTAGGCTCCCCTGCAGGCGGTAGGTGCATTCACCCAACCGCTCGACGGCGGGCGCCTCCATGGCGTCGAACTCGCCCACCACCTCTTCGAGCAAATCCTCCAAGGCGATGGTCCCGGCCAATCCGCCGAATTCGTCCACCACGCAGACCATCCGCATCCCTTCCGCCAAAAACTCGCGCAGCATTTCGTCGGCCCGCTTGGTTTCGGGAACAAACCGCACCGGGCGGACAAAATCCCCCAGCGGGCGGGCGGGGTCGGCGGCGGTAAAGAGTTCGCACACCTCGGCCACCCCCACCACGTTGTCCTCCTCCCCGTCATAGACCGGGATCAATTCAAGCTCCTGCTCGGTCGCCGCCCGAAGCGCTTCGCCGACCGGGGAATCCACGCGGCGGAAGAGCTGCCGGACGCGCGGAACCATCAGCTCGCGCACGCGGATTTCCGGCAGGTTGACGATATCCTCCACGATCGCCTTTTCCTGTTTTCCAAAGGTTGGATCGTGCTGGGTGGCTTCGATCAGCAACTTGAGCTCCTCCGCATTAAGCGGGCTCTCCCGCGGCTCCTCCGGCTCCAGTCGCCGCGCGACGATTTCGAGCAAACGGCGTACCGGCCCGAGGAAGAGGAACCAGCCGCGCAATGGAAATGCGTTGAGACGCACCACCCGCTCCGGAAAGGAGATCCCGATGGCCTTGGGCAGAATTTCCCCCATCAGGATCACCAGCAGCAGCACCCCCG
>WFRA01000374.1 GCA_015486775.1 Kiritimatiellales bacterium
GTGCAGGTGCATCCAAACGACCGGACTGCCGCCGAATTCGGCGGCGAGGCCAAGACCGAAATGTGGTACCTGCTCGGCGACAACCCGACCCAGGTTTATTGCGGCCTCAAGGACGGCACCACCCGAGAAAGCTTTCTGCGGGCGATCGAGGATGGCACCAGCGGCGAGACCCTACGTCCCGTGCCGGTGCAAAAGGACAGCGCGGTTTTCGTGCCCGGTGGGCGCGTCCACGCCATCGACGACGGCTGCCTGATTCTCGAAATCCAGCAAAACTCCAACACCACCTACCGGCTCTACGACTGGGGGCGCATGGGTAACGATGGAAAGCCCCGCGACTTGCATATCGATCAGGCCATCAAAGTCATCGACTGGAACGACCGCGAAGACCCGCTCGTCGAACCCCGGTTGCTGGTCGACACCGACGCCTTCCAATGCTGGGAAGTTTTGAAGTGCGAATATTTCCGGCTCGAAAGGCTGCTCTTCAGCCAGCCATTGGAAGTTCCAATGTCCGGAAAAACCTTCCACGCGCTCTTCGTTGCCGAAGGCGAGGCGGAAATCGAGTGGGACGGCGGAAACGACACGGCAAAGGCTGGGGAATCCATCCTGATTCCCTCCGCCCTGTCCGCCTACACCCTCTCCGGCAACGCCACCGTCCTGCGGATCACCATTCCCTGAAGCTGCTTCTGGCGGCAGGACTCGACTTCCCAGTTTCCGCTAAAGGTCTCGGCCAGCTCCAAAGGTTCTGCGAACCATCGGTGCGCTGTCGACGGGTGCCTCGACCCCGATCCCGACCGTGGAGATCCGTTCACCGAAACCGGCGGAGAGCGCCGCCATGCCCCGCTCGCAGAGGGCTTTGTATTGGCTCCGGGGCACGTCCGGGCCGGCCACCAGATCGAACGAAACCGCATAGGGCGACCGCGCCCCGCCGACGCGCAGGTCGTGGAAGTCGATCAGCTCCTTCTCCCCGGCCACGAAGCTGGACAAAAAGGCGTGGAACTCCTCGAAGAGCGGGTGGGAGCGGTCGACGGGGTCGACATGCGCCACGGCACGCCACTGCATTTTCGTTTCGACCGCCCCTTCGGCTTCCTCTGCAATGTGGTGGGCGGCAATCACGGTGAGGTTGGCATCCACTTCGATGTGGAAGGAGACCATCTTTACGTCACCATACTGGTGGACCATGATTTCGTGGATTCCCAAAACTCCCTCCACACCCTCGACCACGCGATGGATGGCCTCCACCTCTTCGGTATCGGGTTTCTTGCCGAGCAGGATGTCGATGGCCTCGCGGGCATATTTGAATCCGGTGTAGAGGATGAAGAGTGCCACGCCGATGGCCGTCCAGCCATCGAGCGCCGTCCAGCCGACCTCCGCCCCCACCAGTGCCACGACCACCAGCAGTGTGCTGGCCACATCGAACGTGTGGTTCCAGGCATCGGCTTCGAGCACATGCGATTTCGAGAGCTTGGCCAGCCCCCGGGCAAAGAGTGCCATCCACAACTTGAGCACCACGGTGATTCCCACGGCGACCATCAGCCATAGCGGCGCCTCGATCGGTTGCGGGTCGATCAATCGAGAAACGCCCGACTTCGCGACCTCGAAACCGACCAGCAAGAGAGCAATGGCCAGCACCAGCGTGATGACCGCTTCGATCCGCCCGTGGCCGAAGGGATGCTCCTCGTCGCTCGGCTTGCGCGACCACTGGAAGCCCAGGGCAATCACCAGGCTACTCCCCACATCAGTCAGGTTGTTGGTGGCGTCGGCCAGCATCGAGACGCTTCCGGAAACGAGGCCGAGCCAGCCTTTCGCCGCGCAGAGGGCCAGGCTGAGCACGGCGCTCACCCATCCCGCCAGCATGCCGATGCGCGTGCGGTTTTCCGGACTGTCCGGTGCGGAGCCGGGATCCACCACCTTTCGCAGCAACAATCCCATCATGGGACAGGGCATTCTGTATGGCTTCGAATCGTTCATCGAAATCTCCAAGGTTTGGAAAACAAAACGGGCACCCCGCAGAACAGGATGCCCGGAAAGATAGCCTTCCAAGGGTTGGAAGTCTACTTAACCTTTTCCTCCTTGTGCCACATCAGAACCACCGGAGTGGCAACGAAGATGGAGGAGTAGGTGCCCACCACAATGCCGATAAAGAGTGCCAAGGCGAAGTCGTAGACCGCGCCACCGCCGAAGATCAGCAACATGATGACCGTCAGCAAGGTGGTGAACGAAGTCAGCACCGTGCGGCTGAGTGTCTGATTGATGGAAAGGTTGGCGATCTCTTGGTAGGACTTGCCCTTGACCAGCTTAAGATCCTCGCGGATGCGGTCGAACACCACGATGGTGTCGTTGACCGAATAACCGACAATGGTCAGCAACGCCGCGATGATCGGCATGCTCAGCTCGTGCCCCAGGGCGCAGAAGACACCGATCGTGATCAGGACGTCGTGCGCCAAGGCAACGATGGCACCCATGGCGAAAGCGAACTCGAAGCGGATCGAAATGTAGATGATGATCCCGATCAGGGCGAAGACCAGCGCCTTGATCCCCTTGCTCTTGAGTTCCTTGCCGATCTGCGAACCGACGCTGTCGTTTTTCAGGTCGCGATAGTTGCCCGGTAGCGCCTTGATAGCCGCCAGAGCGGGCTCGACCTCCGCACCAGCGGCACCCACCTTGACATCCAAGAACTCCTGGCCGTGCATGTCGGATTCGTAGGCCACCTTCGCGGAGGGGAAGCCGGCCGAGGCCAGAGCATCGGAGACCGCCTGGCTCTCCTGCTTCTGGTCAAACTCGAAGGTCATGACCGTTCCTCCGGTGAAGTCGACACCGAGATTGGCCTCGCCCTTGGTGGCAAACAAGGCCCAGGTTACGACAATAATGGCGATAGAAAGGAATCCAGCAATCTTGCGCTTGCCCACGAAGTCGAAGGCGGCGTTGGCCAGGCCGGGGATGGACATCATCCTGAGCGACTTGAGCATCTTGGAATCCGCCAGCGTGGTGAAGAAGAGGCGGGTCATGACCAGCACGATAAACATGCTCACCAGAATGCCGGCGCTCAGGGTGACCGCGAAGCCGCGGATCGGCCCGGAGCCTTGCCAGAAGAGGATGACCGCCGTCAGCAACGTGGTGACGTTGGCATCCAAGATGGTGCTAAAGGCCTTGTTGTAGCCGGCGTTGATGGCACCGGAAATGGACTTGCCGACCCGCCACTCCTCGCGCATGCGCTCAAAGGTCAGCACGTTGGCATCCACCGCCATGCCGACGGTCAGGACGATGCCGGCAATGCCGTAGAGCGTGAGGGTGGGCAGGGAAACCGCACCGCCTTGGAGCGACCCGGAAATCACACCGAGGAACCCGGAGGCCACCACCATGCCCACCGGCAGCAGCAAGAGCATGAACACCAGCGAAAGGTTGGCAATAAGTCCGGGGATCAGATAGTAGCCCCCCATGAAAACTAGGACGGCGATGCCGCCATAGATGACCGAGCGCAGGCCGCTGTCGATCGAATCCTGTCCGAGCGTCGGCGCCACGGTGCGCTCCTCGACAATCTTCACGCGCCCCGGCAATGCGCCGGCGCGAAGGACGTTCACCAGGCGGCGGGCCTCGGTTACGGTGAAGCTGCCGGAAATCTCGGCGCGGCCGCTGTAGATCGGCTCGTTGATGCGCGGCGCGGAATATAGCTTGTCGTCGAGGATGATGGCCAGCGAGCGGTAGACCCCGTCCTTGGGGCCGTACTGGTCGGTCACGTTGCCGAAGGCCTTTTTGCCCTCCCGGTCGAACTCCAACGAAATCTTGGGCTGGGAGGTCATCTGGTCGTAGGTCACGAAAGCGTTCTTGACCGTGTCGCCACCGAGCTGCCTACGGCGCTCAATGTAGTAGGGGCGGAAAACCTTGGAGCCATCCTTGACGCGATCCTCCATCAGCATGAAGTCGGCGCGCTTGCCGCCAAACTTTTTCAGCTTTTCGTAGAAGGCGCGGGTCAGCTCCGAATCGGGGACGTCCCGGTCGCGGATGTAGAACTCGCCGTTTCCGGCCAGCTTGAACCCGTGCGGCACCTGGCCGCTGGCCATGAGCTCGCGCACCCACTTGTCGCTGTCCTGGTGGACCAGCTTGAAGGTCAGCAC
>WFRA01000375.1 GCA_015486775.1 Kiritimatiellales bacterium
CGGTTAAGAGAGACTCCTCCCCATTCGCCAAGATGATCCGGATCGTAGGTATCGATATAAGTCTGCCGCTCGATGTCTGTCCATGGTTCGAAGTTTATGCGGGTGGGAGCGTAATTGACTACCACCCATTTAGTCCACTCATGATCGGGGCTTCCAAAACAACCATCCTTCAGGGCAGCAACACGCTCCAAGCCGGTTGGCGGAAGAGCGCCGACAACATCCTCCCATCTTTCGCCGATGCGGATCTCATCAATCTGGCCATTGGTTATTCCGCCCGCTGTCTCCTGTCGCCAAGATGACAACGTTCCGACAAGGTTTACATTCCTTTGCAAGGTCCAATCACTGAGAGCAACGGGCTCGGTACCGACAACATCGGTGGTTGTATCATAGACCTTGAGACCGACCCAATCCCCATCAACACTGGAGGAACTGACCACCTTGGCCACAAACAGATAGGTTCGGCCTGCCACAATCAGGTCGCTATGGGTCTGGATACCGAGACTGCTATTGTTAAACCCCAAAAAAACATCGGAGAAATCATTGACCCCCGCAAATACCCGTCCGTTTTTGTTTTCATCTGCCAACCCCGCACCCAGCGTACTTCCCGAACCAGCAACGGGTTGGTTGATCAAAAAACTCTGATAGACGATGTTGCTGGTCGCGTCAAGATTCCAGGCCGTAGCCAACTCGCGCTGCAAAACTGTGGATTGACCGGCACCGCCAGCCGAGTGGTCGACTCTTCCTCCCGAAGTCTCCAGCTTAGTGGTTGTCCCGTAGGTCAGGCTCGCGCCATCCTGCGAGAGAGCTTGGTCTCTCTCTGGAGTTCCATAACGAGCCACCCAAGAACCTGCCCAACCGGTACCGCCGTTGTGCGAGGGCGACGATTGCCCAATATAGGCATCGGAGCCATAGTCAAACCCTTCGTAGGCCACTGTCGCAGAAAACGCATCTCCCGCAATGGCAGCAACAATCCCAATCAGTAAAGCATACTTGCACATATTAACTTCTCTCTCGTCTGCCTCAATGTCCTCTGTGCGCCCCTGCTATTTCAGCTATGGGTTTCCGTGATTTCAACCCCGCCAGAAACAGCGTCACTTGCCGATCAGCATAAACAGAAAGCCCGGCTTGGCCGCCACCAACGTATTTCCCTGTGCCGAAGTAATGGAAAAGGCCTCATAGGTCAGCAATCCGTTCGGATCAACAGCAACTTCCTTTTCCTCCACAACCGCGCCGTTTCCAGCCAGATTCCTCATCTGGATAACCTGCCCTGGTTGCAAACCAAAACGCTGCAGGTTGCGCGGTGTTATGTCCACGGACACCGGATAGACCGTGTCCGGATGGGTTGATTGGATCGTCACCTCGTACCGGTCGGGCTGATCCACAATGCCGAACCATTCGAGGCCGCGGTTGATGAACCCGACAATGTCGCCATCGGTCTTGTCGCCGTTCCCCGGATCCTCGTTCATCGAAAAGTTCGAAAATGCCGGATAGCTTTTGTTGAGCGCAAAATGGTTGATGGCATAGGTGTAGTCCCGGAAGTCCGGAAAGGCCGGGATGCTCTCGCGCATCGCGGTGCTATGGGTGCCGTTGTCCCATCCCGCAAGGAATCCGTGCCGGTTGGCCTGCATCGCCGCCATATAGGGAGGCTTCCGCGCCCAGTAGACCGAGCCGTCCGTCCGCCCGACCCGGATGGTGACGTGCGGCAGATCTGCCGTTGTATTCTGCATGAACTCGACCAGATTGACCCGGTTGGAGAGCGCCACGCCATCACTGGTCGGCATCGACATCGGCCCGCAGCAGGCCTCCAGCCGCTTCGCGTTGCTCTCCACCCCGCTCTCGTAACTCCAGTCCACAAACGGAACCAGCACATCGACACTCGCAAAGCGACCGGGATTCTGCATCGCCAACCGTTGCACCCCCGTCCCCATCGAGACGCCGTAGGCATACACCTTGTTCGTATCGGTCTGGTAGGTTTGTTCGACCCAGTCAAGCATCCACAGGTAGAGCCGTTCGGTATAGTTAACCACCGTTCCATTGTATCGCTCCACCGGATCATAGATCTTGTCGCTGGTTCCGTAATGCCAGGTCTCTATGTTCTTGTACAACGTGTTGTACGTCTCATACGTCTCGGAAGCACTAAGTTTCCGATTGATCCAAACCCGGTTGTAGGGTTGCACCAGAACCACATTGTCGCTGGTAAGCACCTCCACCTTGAACTTGAAGGGCAACCCCTCGCGCCAGCCCATGCTTTTGTCTCCAAAGATTAGATAGTTCAACGCGGGAGGCCTGCCTGTATGACCATGGAGATAGATTGCTAGCGGCATATTGGATGCCTCGGCCCAACTGACGGTATTTGTATCCACCTGGCAGATGGCCTGGATCGGTGCCACGCTGACAGCTACAGACTGTGTCATCGAATTCCCGCCTGCAACCAGATCCCCCGCACCCTGACCGTCCGAAAGGACGGCGAAATAGGCATTTGCGGGATCGGTACCTTCGACCGTATGAACGAATAAACCATTTTGCCAATCGAGTGCGGAGCCATTGTCTTCGACAATCCAGCCATGCACCGGGCCAGAGGTATTCGGACATTCGGATGGATCGTCGTACCAGTCGTTCGCCGAATGTGCCTTGATCCGTTCTTCGAGCAACTGAGCCAATGCAAGATTATTCGACACAATGGGTGCAGAATGCATATACAGTCTAAGGTTCTCACTATTTTCCAGTGCTTCATCCCACTGGACAAATACCTGCCCGTGCCGATATTCAGCGGAAATATTTGAAACAACAGCAACGGGAGGTGCCGAGGTCGCCACCGTGCTGTAATGCGACATGATCGTCGCTTCACTCAACTGTGTGTCGTAGAGAGCCAACGCATCCAGACCGCCGTCCATGAAATCGGCGACACCATTCACGCTCCCCAGATAC
>WFRA01000376.1 GCA_015486775.1 Kiritimatiellales bacterium
ACCGTGATGAAGGGGGGCAAGAAGTCCACCGCCGCGAACATTGTCTACGGCGCCATCGAGGATATCAAGAAGCAGATGCAGGACGAGGATCCGATCGTTGTTTTCTCGCAGGCGATCGAAAACGTATCCCCCCGTCTGGAGGTCAAATCCCGCCGCGTGGGTGGAGCAACCTACCAGGTTCCGCTGGAAGTGCGCCCGAAGCGCCAGGTGGCCTTGGCTGTTCGCTGGCTGATCCAGTATGCCGGTAACCGCCGGGGTGTCCCGATGCGCCGCGCGCTGGCCATGGAGCTGATGGATGCCTACCGCGGGCAGGGAAGCGCCATCAAGAAACGCGACGATACGCACAAGATGGCTCAGGCCAACAAGGCCTTTGCCCACTACCGCTGGTAGGTTCCAACCTCTGGAAATTGTTCCAACCCTTGGATAAATAGAGAATGCCGACGATCGTGAAACAGCGGAATAACAGCCAAGCCAGGCATTCGGATTCCCCCCGGGAAGCCGAAGGCCGCGGTTGCGCCCTGTCTGCGACCCGCAACATCGGGATTATCGCGCACATCGATGCTGGCAAGACCACCACCACCGAGCGCATTCTCTACTATAGTGGAAAAGTCCACAAAATCGGCGAGGTACACGACGGCACCGCCACGATGGACTGGATGATTCAGGAGCAGGAGCGCGGCATCACCATCACGAGCGCCGCCACCACCTGTTTCTGGAACGACCACCAAATCAATATTATCGACACCCCCGGCCACGTGGACTTTACCGTCGAGGTGGAGCGCTCCCTGCGCGTACTCGACGGCGCGGTCGGCGTTTTCTGTGCGGTCGGCGCGGTGCAGCCGCAGTCCGAAACCGTCTGGCGCCAAGCCAAGAAATACCGGGTGCCGCGCATCGCGTTCGTCAACAAGATGGATCGCATGGGCGCCAATTTCGACAACGTGATCGGGCAGATGCGCGACAAGCTTGCCGCGCCCGTCATTCCGGTGCAGCTCCCTTGGGGCGCCGCCGAAGATTTCCAGGGCGTGATCGACCTAGTCAAGATGCGCGCTACCACCTTTGGCGAGGATTCGCTCGGCTCCGAAGTCGAATATGTCGATATCCCCGCCGAGCTCGCCGTCCAGGCCGAAGAGGCCCGCGCCGCGCTGATCGAATTCGTGGCCGACCGCGATGATGAGCTGATGGAGCTCTACATGGAAAACAGCGATGTTTCCGAAGAGGGACTCGTCGAAGCCATCCGCCGCGCCACCATCGCCAACGAGCTGGTTCCCGTCTTTTGCGGCTCGTCGCTGAAAAACAAGGGCGTCCAGCCGCTGCTCGATGCCGTGGTTGCCTACCTGCCTTCCCCGCTCGACGTTCCGGCCGTGACCGGCATCGCGCCGAAGTCCGAAGAGGAGATCGCCCGCGAAGCCAGCGACTTCGAGCCGCTCAGTGGCCTCGTCTTCAAGATGGTGACCGACAAGTTTGTCGGCAAGCTGGCCTTTGTCCGGATCTATTCCGGCCAGTTGAAAAAAGGGCAAAACATTTTCAATCCCCGCACCCGCAAGCGCGAGCGCGTCGGCCGCCTGCTGCGGCTGCATGCGAACCACCGCGAAGATGTGGATGTGCTCTTTGCCGGCGAGATCGGCGGCGTTGCCGGGCAGAAGCTTTTCACAACCGGCGACACGGTCTGCGCCGAGAACGACGCGATCCTGCTGGAAAACATCGAGTTTCCGGAGCCTGTAATTTCCATGGCCATCGAGCCGAAGACCACGGCCGACAAGGACCACCTCGTGGAGGCACTCCAGGATCTCTCCGACGAGGATCCCACCTTCCACATTTCGATAAACGAAGAGACCGGCCAGACGATTATCCAGGGCATGGGCGAGCTCCACCTGGAAATCATCAAGGACCGCATCCTGCGCGAATACAAGGTGAAGGCCAACGCGGGTAAGCCTATGGTGGCCTACCGCGAAAGCGTGCTAAAAACCGGTGCCGGAAGCTTTGTCTTCGACCGCGAGATCGGGGGAACCCACCACTTTGCCAGCCTGCACCTGCACGTCGCCCCCCGGGCGCAGGGCGCGGGCAACACGGTGGCCTTCGATGTCTCCACGAACATTGTCCCGGCGGAGTTCCGCCCGGCCATCGAGGCGGGAATCCAAGATGCCCTGATGACGGGCGTACTCGGAAACTTTGCCATCATCGACACGGAAGTGAAGGTGGTCGGCGGCGAACATTCGATCGACTCCTCGGAAATGGCCTTCCGCTCGGCGGCCGTGATGGCGCTGCGCGACGGGGTGGCGAACGCCAGTCCCGCGTTGCTCGAACCGATCATGTTGCTGGAGATCGATTCCCCGGAAGAGCATCTGGGCGATGTGCTCGGCGACCTTAACAGCCGCCGTGGCCGTGTCCGCGAAATCAAAGCTTTGGAAGATATACAAGTTGTGCAGGCGGATGTTCCGCTTGCGGAGGTTTTTGGATATGCAACTTCGTTGCGTTCATTAACAAAGGGTAGGGCGAGCTACACGATGGAACCGCAAGCGTTTGAACCGGTTCCCGCGTCCATGCAGGATTCTATCCTCAATCGGTGAGATAAAATATGACAAATCAACGTATAAGAATTCGGCTGAAGTCGTTCGACCACAGGGTACTCGATGTCTCGGCTTCGGAAATTGTGGAGACGGCCCGCCGGACGGGTGCCCGCGTGGCAGGCCCGATTCCGCTACCCACCCGCATCGAGCGGTTCACGGTGAACAAGAGTCCGCACGTGAACAAGAAGGCCATGGAGCAGTTCGAGATCCGCACGCACAAGCGCCTGCTGGACATTATCGACCCCACCATCAAGACGGTCGACGAACTGAAGAAGCTTAATCTGCCGGCTGGTGTGGATATCACGATCAAAATCTAAATGGTGCCAAGATGAAGGGTTTAATTGGAAAAAAACTAGGAATGGCGTCGATCTACGACGAAGCCGGAGCCGCGGTTCCGGTTACGGTGATCGAGGCGGGGCCATGTGTCGTTGTCCAGCAGAAGAGCGAAGGCAAAGAGGGATATTCCGCCGTCCAGCTGGGCTTTGACGACCAGAAGGAACAGCGCATGAACAAGCCCGCGCTGGGGCATCTCAAGAAGGCGGGGGTTTCCCCCAAGCGCATTCTCCGCGAGTTCCGCGTGGATGGCGGCGAAGAGGTGGCAGTTGGCGACGTGGTCGACGCAACGGCCTTCGCGGAAGTCAACTATGTCGATATTGTCGCAACCGGCAAGGGTCGCGGTTTTCAGGGCGTCGTGAAGCGCCACGGGTTCAGCGGTGGCCGCGCGAGCCACGGCGGCGGCTGGACCCGCCGTCCGGGGTCGATCGGCATGTGCGAATTCCCCGGCCGCGTATTCAAGGGCAAAAAAATGCCGGGTCAGATGGGCGACAAGCGCGTCACCACCCAGAACCTCAAGGTTGTCCAGGTTCGCCCGGAAGAAAACCTGATTCTCGTCAAGGGCTCGGTACCAGGTGCCAACGGCGGCATCGTGGTCATCAAAGAAGCGCTCAAAAAGAAGTAACCGAGGGAGATCATGAGCAAACTACCTTTAAAAAGCATCAAGGGGGACAGCGTCGGCGAGTACGAACTCGCGGACAATCTCCTCGTACTCGACAAGGGCGAACAAGCCGTCCACGAAGCGGTGGTGGCCTACAATGCGCACCAGCGTGCCGGAACGGCATCGACCAAAAGCAAGGCCAATGTTTCCGGAACGGGTGCCAAGCCCTGGAAGCAGAAGGGTCTCGGCCGCGCACGTGCCGGCTACAAGCAGTCGCCGGTTTGGCGCGGCGGCGCCGTCGCCCACGGGCCGCATCCGCGCAAATACAAGAAGAAGCTTTCGAAGAAAGTCACCCAGCTGGCCTTCCGCCGCGCGTTTAGCGCCAAGGTAGACCAGGGCGAGATCACGGTCATCGACTTTTTGGCCATCGCCGCGCCGAAGACCAAGGAGTTCGCCGCCGTGCTCAAGAACATGGGGCTGGATCGCGGTGCGCTGTTCATCGTGGAGTCGGACAACGAAAACGTGCTGCTGGCCTCGCGGAACATCCCGAGGGTCGAAGTGGTGACCGCCCGGCTGGCCAACACCTACCAGCTGCTGCGCTACAAGAACGTGGTTGTGACCAAGGCCGGCATGGAAGCGCTGGAAAAACGCCTGGCATAAAGGAATCGCCGATATGAATAATTCAGCTGATGTAATCAAGAAGGTCTTGTTGACGGAGAAGGGCACCCGCTTGTCGGAGGAGCAGAACCAGTTTCTGTTCAAGGTGGCCAAGGAAGCCAACAAGATGGAAATCAAGAAGGCAGTGGAAGAGCTTTTCAATGTCCGTGTTATGGCCGTCAATACGATGCGCCGAAAAGGCAAGAAAAAGCGCCAGCGCACTGCCCAGTTTGGAACAACCGCTTCGTGGAAACGCGCGGTGGTGAAGGTTCACGAAGAAGATACAGATAAGTTGAGCCTGATCTAAGGAGTCTATTGCAATGGGTTTGAAAGCACATAAACCGTATACACCGAGCCGGAGGCACATGGTACTCTCCGATTTCTCGGACATCACCAAGTCGACCCCCGAGCGCTCGCTGCTCAAGGGCAAGAAGAGCCAGGCCGGGCGCAACAGCGCGGGTCGCATCTCGGTTCGCCACAAGGGCGGCGGGCACAAGCGCCGCTACCGCATCATCGATTTCAAGCGCGAAAAGTTTGGCGTTCCCGCCAAGGTGGCCGCGATCGAATACGATCCCAACCGCTCGGCGCGCATTGCGCTACTGCACTATGCCGACGGCGAGAAGCGCTACATTGTCGCTCCGGCTGGTCTGGAAGTGGGCGCGTCCATCATGTCCGGCCCCGACGCCGAGCCTTCGCTGGGCAACGCGCTTCCACTAGGCAAGATTCCGGTGGGCACCGCGGTGCACAATATCGAAATGGTGGCGGGTCGCGGCGGGCAGCTGGTTCGCTCCGCTGGAACCTCGGCGCAACTGATGTCCCGTGAGGACGAATTCGCGCACATCAAGATGCCGTCCGGCGAGATTCGCTTGATCCGCACCAACTGTCTGGCCACGATCGGCCGCGTGGGCAATGTGGATCACAACAACATCGTGATGGGTAAGGCCGGCCGCAAGCGCTGGCTGGGCATCCGCCCGACCGTGCGCGGCGTGGCGATGAACCCGGTCGACCACCCCATGGGCGGCGGCGAGGGCCGCACCTCCGGCGGCGGGCATCCGAAATCCCCCTGGGGGCTGCTGGCGAAAGGCAAGCGCACCCGCGACAAGCACAAGGCGACGAACAAATACATCGTTGAGCGGAGGAAAAAATAGTTATGGCACGTTCACTGAAAAAAGGGCCCTTCGTGGCCGCGAAGCTGATCAAGAAGGTCAGGAAGATGGATGAGTCCGGGCGCAAGAGCCCGATCAAGACGTGGTACCGCAGTTCCGTGATCGTTCCGGAGTTTGTGGGGCACACGTTCAATGTCCACAACGGCAAAGTGTTTGTTCCCGTGTTTGTTACCGAAAACATGGTGGGCCACAAATTGGGCGAATTTTCGCCGACCCGCGGCTTCCGGACGCACGGAATGGCCACGGAAAAGACCGCCCGGTAATTTTTTTGAAGGAAGTACTGGATTTTGGGAACTAGTTACGTACACTGTCCGCCCTTTATGCATCGCGGACAAAATCGAGAGTGAGAACACCATGGAAGTGTCAGCAACAACCAAATATATAAAGATGTCGCCTACCAAGGCGCGCGATCTTGCAAACAAGATCAAGGGGTTGCCGGTGGCGGACGCGTTGCGCATTACCGACTTCAACGCCCGCAAGGCCGCCCTCCATATCGGGAAGACCCTCAAGTCGGCGATCGCAAATGCCGAGAACAACGAGGGGCTTGCCGTCGACAGCCTTTATGTGAAGAACGCTATCGTGGACGGGGGACCGATGCAGAAGCGGTTCCGTCCGCGGGCGAGAGGTATGGCCAGTCCGATCCAGAAGAAGACCAGCCACGTAACCGTAATTTTAACCGACAACGCATAGTTGACGAAAGGAGACCGTTTTGGGTCAAAAAGTAAATCCAATTGGGTTCAGGCTTGCTTTGAACAAGGACTGGCGCTCGCGCTGGTTCGCCGACAAGCGTGACTTCGGGAAACTGCTGAAAGAGGATATCGAGATCCGCAAGATGGTTGCAGACCGCCTCAAGGATGCCGCGGTGTCGGACATCTACATCGAGCGCTATGCGAACCGCATCCGCGTAACCATCAAGACGGCGCGTCCGGGCTTGGTGATCGGTCGCAAGGGCGAGGATATCGAAAAGCTTCGCGAAGTGCTTGCAAAATTTAGCGGTAAGGAGATCTATATCGAGATCGCCGAGGTGAAGAAGCCCGATATCGATGCCCAGCTCGTGGCCGAGAACGTCGCCATGCAGCTCGAACGCCGAGTGTCCCACCGCCGTGCCATGAAGCGCGCGCTCCAAATGGCCATGGACAACGGTGCTCTGGGCATCAAGATCTTGATTGCCGGCCGTCTCAACGGGGCGGAGATCGCCCGCTCGGAGAGCTACAAGGAAGGCAAGATCCCGCTGCACACGCTGCGTGCGAACATCGACTATGGAACAACAGAGGCCAACACCGTTGCGGGGATCATCGGAATCAAGGTGTGGATCTGCAAGGAAGCCGAAACGAAAGCCTAGGGAGTTTGACCGATGCCTTTGATGCCAAAAAGAGTGAAGTTCAGGAAGGTTCAGCGCGGTTCGCGCAAGGGTCTCGCGATGTCGGGGAACCAGCTTTCCTATGGAGAGTACGGGCTCCAATCATTGGAACGCGGGTGGATTACCGCAGTCCAGATCGAAGCGTGCCGCGTGGCGGCCAACCGTGCCATGAAACGTAAAGGGAACCTGTGGATCCGCATCTTCCCTGACAAACCAATCACGAAGAAGCCGTTGGAAGTTCGTATGGGTAAGGGCAAGGGCGCCGTCGACCAGTGGGTCGCCGTCATCAAGCCCGGAACCATGCTTTTCGAACTCGACGGCGTGCCGGAAGCGCTGGCCAAGGAGTGCCTGCGCTTGGCGGCCACCAAGCTGCCGGTCCGTGTCCGTTTTGTCCAGCGGCATGCCCACGATTAGCCAACAGGATTTGATATGAAGGTAAAAGAACTTAAGGAAATGACGATGGAAGAGCTGGACCAGCAGCTGCGGGACATCAAGAAGGAGCAGTTTAACCTGCAACTTCAGCAGGTGTCCGGGCAGCTCGAAAATTCAGCGCGCGTAAAAGAGCTGCGTCGCACGGTCGCCCGCATCAAAACCATCCAGAACCAAAAAGTCGAAGGGTAAAGGTATGGAAGAGGCAAAGAGAAATTTGAGAAAGACGCGCGAAGGGCGCGTATGTAGCGACAAGGCCGACAAGACCATTGTCGTGATGATTGAACGGCGCGTTCGCCATCCCCTCTACGGGAAGGAGATCCGTCTTTCGAAGAAGGTTCACGCCCACGACGAGGAAAACCGCGCCAAGGTTGGCGACGTGGTTCGCGTGATGGAAACCCGCCCGCTCAGCCGCCTGAAGCGCTGGCGCCTAGTGGACATTATTTCTGAATCTTCTAAATAAGGTGATAATCCGATGATTTTGGAACAGACACGTTTGAAGGTGGCGGACAACTCGGGGGCGCGTAGTGTGATGTGTATTCGCATCCTTGGAACCAAGCGCAAGTTTGCGCGGGTGGGCGAGGTGATCCGGGTGACGGTGAAAGAAGCGCAACCCAATGGCGCAATCAAAAAGGGTGAACTCTGCAAGGCGGTTATTGTCCGCACCAAGAGCAGCATTCGCCGTAGCGACGGCTCCTGCTTGCGCTTCGACAGCAACGCCGCCGTGATTATCGACGATACCGGGAATCCCCGGGGAACCCGCATCTTCGGGCCGGTTGCCCGCGAACTGCGCGAGGCCGACTACATGAAGGTTGTATCGCTTGCGCCGGAAGTGCTTTAGGCGCACCGGGAGGAATTGAATATGAAAAATGTTGTGAAATGTCATATCAAGAAGGGCGATACCGTTATCGTGATCGCTGGCGACGACAAGGGAAAGTCCGGCAAGGTGCTCCAGATCGTTCCGCAGAGTGGGCGAGCCTTGGTCGAAGGTGTGAATTTTGTAAAGAAGCACATGCGCAAATCCGACGACCACCCTCAGGGCGGAGTGGTCGAGATGGAAGCGGGCATTGCACTCTCTAATCTGAAGGTATCCGAGTAACCGTTCCAGGGTTTGGAACAACAATTTTTTGGAGGACGGGTTCGATGGTCCCAACTATGAAAACCAAGTACAAGGATGTAGTCGCGCCGGAGCTGGTAAAGTCCCAGGGCTACAAAAACAAGATGCAGGTGCCGAAGCTCGAGAAGATCGTGCTCAACCTCTGCGTCTCGACGGCTCACGACCGCGATGCCCTGCAGGCGGTCGCTGACGACCTCGGCAAGATTTCCGGCCAGAAGGCGGTCATCACCAAGGCGAAGCTGAGCGTTTCGAACTTCAAGTTGCGCGAAGGGATGTCGATCGGCGCCAAGGTCACGCTGCGCGGCGACCGGATGTATGAATTCATGGATCGCCTCGTCAACGTGGCGCTGCCCCGGATTCGCGACTTCCGCGGAATCCCGGCCAAGTCGTTCGACGGCCAAGGCAACTATTCCATGGGATTGCAGGAGCAGACCGTGTTTCCTGAGATCGACCCGGACAAGGTGAAGAAAGTGCACGGTATGGACATCACGTTTGTGACAACGGCGAAAAGCGACGGGGAAGCCAGCGAGCTTCTCAAGCTGATGGGCATGCCGTTTGCCGCAGCGAGCAATCAATAAGCGAAGGTAATCAAGATGGTTTTAACGGATCCAATTGCTGATATGTTGACCCGCATTCGCAACGCGAATATGGCGGAAAAGAAAGTCGTGCAGATGCCGCACTCTAAGATGAAGAGCGAAATCGCGCGCTTGCTGAAATCGGAAGGTTTCATCAAGGACTACACCATGGAAAAGAGCGAGAGCGGCAAGAGCGTCCTCAATGTTTTCCTCAAATACAATGTCGATCGCGAACCGATCATCCAGGGGCTCCGCCGCATCAGCAAACCGAGCTGCCGGAAGTATGTGGCGTCGGACGAAGTGCCGCGCGTCCTCGGCGGAATCGGTGTTGCCCTTTTGAGCACCTCCTCGGGGATCATGACCGACAACGAAGCCAGAAACCAGAAAATCGGGGGCGAAGTCCTCTGCTATATCTGGTAGGAAATTTAGGATCGAATTATGTCTAGAATAGGAAAAGAACCAGTTTTGATCCCCGCCGGGGTTGTGGTCGAAGTGGCCGGGGCAACGGTTTCCGTGAAGGGATCTAAGGGGGAGCTCTCATACACGGCTCCCGCCTGCGTCGCCGTCAAGGTCGAAGACAATGCCGTCGTGGTTTCCCGCACGGATAACTCCCGGCATAGCGCCGCCATGTTCGGCACCGTCCGTAGCATCGTCAACAACATGGTGATCGGTGTGGACAAGGGCTACAAGAAGGAGCTTCTGATCGACGGCGTCGGCTACAAGGCGCAGCTGAAGGGGAAGGAACTTGTCCTCTCCCTCGGCTACTCCCACGACATCGACTTCGCCATTCCGGACGGCATCCAGATCGCGGTCGATGGCGGAACCAAGGTGGCGATCGAAGGAATCGACAAGCAGTTGGTCGGGCAGGTGGCCGCGGCAATCCGCGACTTCTCCCCGGTCGAACCGTATAAGGGCAAGGGCGTACGCTACTCTGACGAGCAGATTCGCCGCAAGGAAGGCAAGGCGGTTGCATAATGAGTGTTAAGACAAAAAAAGATTTCAGGGTTCGCCGCCATCTGCGCGTGCGCAAGAAGGTGGCGGGAACGGCCGAGCGGCCCCGCATGGCGGTTTTCCGCTCCAACAAGCGCTTGTCGGTTCAG
This sequence comes from Kiritimatiellales bacterium, assembly GCA_015486775.1. Taxonomy (GTDB): domain Bacteria; phylum Verrucomicrobiota; class Kiritimatiellia; order Kiritimatiellales; family Pontiellaceae; genus Pontiella. Next base: position 9,906 of record WFRA01000376.1, read on the forward strand.
TTTATCGACGACAACGCCCGCGTCACCATTGCCGGTGCAGCGAGTGCTGGCAAGAACGCCGAGGCTGCCAAGGAGCTGGGTGCCAAGGCCGCCGAGCAGGCCATGGCCAAGGGCATCGAAAACGTCGTGTTCGACCGGGGCGGGTTCGCCTTTGGCACGAACCTCAAGGCTCTTGCCGACAGCGCCCGCGAAGCGGGCCTTAAATTCTAGGATATTCAAGGAGTTCCCTACATGGCAGAAGAACGTACAGAACGCAGGGGTCGTAACGACCGGAACAAGCGCAACGACCGCAGAGGCCGGGGCGATCGGAAGGATTTCAAGGAAAAATCCGAATTCGAAGAACGGGTCGTTCACATCAGCCGCAACTCGAAAGTGGTCAAGGGCGGCCGCCGGTTCAGCTTTGGTGCGTTGGTCGTCGTCGGGGATCGCAAGGGTCGCGTCGGCTACGGCCTCGGAAAAGCCGCCGAGGTGGCCGAGGCCATCCGCAAGGCCGGCGAAGTGGCCAAGCGCAATCTCTCCACGGTCACCATGCGCGGAACCACCCTGCCGCACGAATCCATCGGGAAATACAGCGGCGCGCAGGTGCTCATCCGTCCCGCCTCCGAAGGTACCGGGATCATTGCCGGCGGCCCGTGCCGCGCCGTGCTGGAGCTTGCCGGCGTCCGCGACGTGCTCGCAAAATCGCTGGGCAGCAACAACCACCTGAACGTAACCAAGGCGACGCTCAAGGCGCTGGGACAACTCCGCACCCGCGAAGAAGCGCTTGCCGCCCGCAAGGGATAGTTTTTTCATCAAGAGGATTTAGTCATGGATTTGCATACATTGCAGACAGCAGAAGGTTCCAAACATCGGAAGATCCGCCTGGGTCGCGGTCGCGCATCCGGCAAGGGGAAAACCTCCGGACGGGGCCACAAGGGCCAGATGTCCCGCACCGGCAGCGTCCACAAGCCGCTGTTCGAGGGTGGGCAGATGCCGCTCGTCCGCAAGCTCCCTAAGCGCGGTTTCACCAACTTCACCCGCAAGACCATCGTTCCTGTGAACCTTGATGCGCTTTCGAAATTCGACAGCGGCACCGCGGTCACCATCGAACTCCTTCGGGAAAAGGGTCTGGTCAACGGCCGTTTCGACGGCGTGAAGATCTTGGGCAACGGAACCCTCGATAAACGCCTGAACGTCAAGGCCAGCGCCTTCTCCGCTTCGGCGAAGGAAAAGATCGAAGCCGCCGGTGGCACCTGCCAGACCGTATAACCCCCCAAGAGGTTCCTGTTCCCATGCTTTCAGCATTTGTCAACACCTTCAAGATCACCGAACTCCGGCAGCGTATTTTATTCACGCTGGGGCTGGTCTTTATCTGCCGTCTCATTGCCGCGGTTCCGCTTCCCGGAGTCGATGCAGTGGCCATCCGCCACTACTTTGATGCGCAGGGCGGCGCGGACAGCGGACTCATGGGCATGTTCAACCTCTTCAGCGGCGGGGCGCTCCTGAAGTGCTCCATCGGTTCGCTCGGCATCATGCCCTACATCAGCGCGTCGATCATCCTGCAGCTGATGACCGCCGTGGTGCCCCACCTCGAAAAACTGGCTCGCGAGGGCGATGTTGGCCGCCAGAGAATCACCCAGTACACCCGCTACCTGACGGTGATCCTCTGCGCAGTTCAGGCCTTCGCTATGGGAACGGCTCTGATTTCCGGTCGCTATTTCGGACTGCCCGCCGAGGTGGTTCGGGTGGGCGGCGTGCTTTTCATCCCGATGACGGTTCTGGCGATCGCGACCGGGTCGCTCCTGTTGATGTGGATCGGCGAGCAGATCACCGACCGCGGCATTGGCAACGGCATCTCCATCATCATCACCGTGAATATTGTCAGCCGCCTGCCCATGGCCATCAAGGCCTTGGGCGACAAGCTGACCCCAGTCGACGGCGTGGCCGAAATCGGCGTGTTCCACCTAGTGCTACTGACGGCGCTCATCTTCTTCGTGATCCTCGGCGTGGTTGCGGTAACGCAGGCGCAGCAGAAGGTTCCGGTTCAATACGCCAAACGCATGGTAGGCCGCAAAATGATGCAGGGCGGAACGCAGCATCTTCCCCTGCGCGTCAACTATTCGGGCGTGATGCCCATCATCTTTGCCTCCGCGATCTTGGCCATTCCGGCCAAGATATTCAGTATGCTCCCCTACCAGTGGGCGCACCAGATGGCCGGGAACTTCCGCGGTTCGGGCTGGTACCTGTTCTGGTTTGGCCTGATGATCCTCTTCTTCTCCTACTTCTGGGTGGCCACCCAGTTCAACCCCATCCAGATTGCCGACAACCTCAAGAAGCAGGGCGGCTATGTGCCCGGAATCCGTCCCGGACGCCCCACTGCGGAATATCTCGACCGCACCATGACTCGCCTCACCCTCGCCGGTGCCGTTTTCCTCACCGCCATTGCCGTGATGCCAAACATCCTGACCCGCCAGCTCAATATACCTTGGATTGTTGCCTCCTTCTTCGGGGGCACCAGCCTGCTGATTATCGTGGGCGTGATGCTCGACACCATGCGCCAGATCGAATCGCATCTGCTCATGCGCCACTACGACGGCTTCCTCAAGAAAGGCAAACTCCGCAGCGGCCGCAGTAGAAGATGACGGCGATTATCCTGTTGGGTCCTCCTGGAGCGGGCAAGGGAACCGTCGCCGAAGAGCTCGCGAGAAAGGGATACGGGCACGTCTCCACCGGCGAGCTACTCCGCGAGCAGATCCGGCAAGAAACCCCGCTCGGCCTCGCCGCCAAGGAGCGTCTGGCGCACGGAAAATTTGTCTCCGACGAAATTGTGGTGGGCATGATCCGCGACTTGCTTGAACACGCCAAGGCCGGGCAAAAATTCCTCTTCGACGGCTTTCCTCGCACCATGGTGCAGGCGGAAGAGTTTGACCAGTTACTCCAATCTCTGGAAGGCACGCTCGACGAGGTGATTCTCCTCGAATGCCCCGACGACGTAATCGTCGCCCGCCTCTCCGGCCGCCGCGTCTGCCCGGTCTGTGGCGCGGTCTACCATGTCGAGCACAACCCTCCCGACACCCCGGGAATCTGCAATCTCGACGGCAGCGAGCTGAAGCTCCGCAAGGATGATGCCCCCGAAACCGTCAAGAAGCGCCTCCGGATCTACCGCGAACGGACCGCCCCCCTCATCGACTTCTACAAAAACAAGGGCTTGATCCATGCCGTCGATGCCTCCCTTTCCATCGACCAGGTTCGCCGCGCGGTGATCGAACGCCTGGGCTAGGGAATCCACATGATTATCATAAAAAAACCGGCCCAGCTCGAAGCCATGCGCACCAGCGCAAAAAAGACCGCCACCATCCTTCATCGGGTCGCCGCCAAAGTCGCCCCCAGCGTCACCACCGGCGAACTCGATGATTACGCCGCCGAACTTGCCCGCAAAGAAGATGGTATCTGCGCCTTCTACGGCTACCACGGATTCCCCGGACACATCTGCTGCTCCATCAACGAAGAGGTCGTCCACGGCATCCCCGGCAAGCGCACCATCCGCGACGGCGACATCGTTAGCATCGACTTCGGCCTCGACTTCGGCGGCTACGTTGGCGACACCGCCACCACCGTCGTTGCGGGCACCATCGATCCCGAATGGCAGCGCCTGCTCGACGTCACCCAAGAGTGCCTCGCCGCCGGGATCGCCAAAGCCGTCGAAGGCAACCGCCTCTCCGACATCTCTAACGCTGTCCAGATCCTCGCCGAAACCGCCGGCTTCTCCGTCGTGCGCGACTTTGTCGGCCACGGCATCGGCCGCGACCTGCACGAAGACCCGCAGATTCCCAACTACGGCCCGCCCGGCCGCGGCCCCGTCCTCAAGGCCGGCATGACGCTCGCCATCGAGCCCATGATCAATCTGGGGACGCACAAAACCAAGACCCTCAAAGACGGCTGGACCGTCATTGCCCAGGATCGCCAGCCCTCCGCCCACTTCGAGCACACCGTCGCCGTCGGCAAGACCAAGGCCGAAATCCTCACACTTCCGGACCTTGGATAGAAACGCCCCCGCCTCCTGCAGGCCTTCCGGAAAAAGCATATTTATGAGCTGAACACTCTTGTTTTTTCAAAGATTGGAAGAAGAAGAGACACAAGGCTCGCCTGCGAAAGCAAACCTGCTAGAATGCGTACTCCATGCATTGCTATGCCCACAGCCGAGAGAACGAGTCCCCCGCAAACTGGTAGCCGCTGGAGGAATATCTCCAAAACGTCGCCCAACTCGCGTCAGAATTTGCCAAACCCTTCGGTGGGCAGGAATGGGCGCACCTTGCCGGCCTCTGGCATGATCTCGGGGAAAAGGTACTTCACTTCCGCTAGGCGGAAAAAGGGGGCGGGTTGGATCAGCGGTAGTTGACTTCCACGCGATAGGTTCCGGCGGAATTGGAGAGGGTGTTGGTGTAGCGGTTTTG
>WFRA01000377.1 GCA_015486775.1 Kiritimatiellales bacterium
ATTTTAGTTTTATTACAAAATGATTGCGGACAAAATGATTCCCGATTCTCGCCTATTTCTCAGCCGAAACATCTGCCCGCACTTTTATTTCCCGCCCAACCGGCTTTCAAATGCTTTGGTGCGTTCCGCCCAGAAACGCAACTCCTCGTCGGCTGTTTTCCCTTTCAACTTTCGCATTAAACGTCGTGCACCGTCCCGTTTCAATTGCACGCACTTCGGCTCACTCGTAGTCATAGTCAATTACCTCCAACGGCGAAAATATGCCGATCTCGTGATGCCCATACAATTTATTAATCGCGTTGTATTTTGGAATTTTGTCGTAGTGGACGATATGTTTGAAGTTCCAGCTAATGATCAGCTCACATTCCGAAATTGTCGCAAGGGCAACATGCAAAGCATCGTCGAGCGACTTGAGTGTCACGATTTCAGCATCAATATACGCTTCCCGCAAACTTAACGAGGATTCATCAATCTGGGCAACCTCCGCCATTTCGGCATATTTATAAAAAACAGCTCGGACATTCTCCGGTGCGCACTCTATTTCACCCTCAACAACAGCGGATGTCACAAGCTGCAAATCTCCCGAATCTATCAGATCAAACAACTTTCTCGTCGGGGAAGAAAATTCCTTATCAAACAATCCTCCAAATACGGATGTGTCGGCATAAATTTTCATGAACGGATCTTTGCCTATTTTTTCGGTTCTTGACGCAAGTCATCCAGATGGTCGATCGCGGTTCTGGAGACGGCGAAGATGGCACCGTCGACGGCCCGGCTGGTGATGGTTGCGCCGGTCTTGCCGTTGATTTTTTCGCCGTCCTTGACGATGGGCCAGCGCTCGCTACCCGCTTTCTTGCCGCTGTACCAGTCGAGGTAGACGTTGGGCGGCAGGCCGGCTGAGGGCTTCTTGCCCTTGAGAAGGTTGGCCAGCGTCTTTTGCACCTTGCGGTCGGTGACGGAGGTTCCAAGCCCTGGCGTCTCGCTGTTGGCCGTGACGATCACAGTGCGAATGGTGCCGTCGGTCTCGAGTCCGGCCATGACGGTGACATCGCCGGAAAAGCCCTCGGGGGTGATGACCTCGCCGGCGTAGCCGACGATTTTCCCATCCTTTTTGGCAATGTAGAATTTGACGGGCCAGCCTTCGGCGGAATTGATCACCACGGTCTCTTCGCCGGGGGCGTTGTCGAACGCGGGTAGCACCTGTTCAAGGGCGGTATTAGTTTTTTTCTGGAGGTTCGCCTGAATGGCGTCCGTGGTGGAGGTGGAGACCCAGGCCAGCAGGCCGGCGGCGAGCGCGGCAATGCCGCCGAGGAAAATTCCAAGCTTTGGAATATTGATTTTTTGTTCAGCCATTATTCCGCCCCCCCTTTTCCCGGTGTCACATATCCAAACGGCTTGCTGATGGTCGAACGGTCGATCAGCGGCGTGAGCGCATTCATGAAGAGGATCGAAAAGCTGACTCCCTCGGGGTAGGCGCCCCAGAGCCGGATGGCACTGGTCATAACGCCGCAACCCAAACCAAAGATGAGCATGCCCTTGTGCGTCATGGGCGAGGTGACCATGTCCGTGGCCATGAAGAAGGCACCGAGCAGCAGGCCGCCGGAGAGCACGTGGTAGACCGGCGAGTGCATGGTTTCGGGGTGGATGAGATAGGCCACCCCGGTGATGGCGAAGACCGAGCCGATGTAGGCCACCGGAATCTGCCACTTGATCAGCTTGAAGTAGAGCAGCAGCGCGCCGCCAACCAACAGCGCCACCACGGAGGTTTCGCCGATGCAGCCGCCGACGTTGCCGGCAAACAGGTCGCCCAGAGAAAAGACCCCGTTTTTGACCCCCTCGCCGAGCGGCGTGGCGGCGGTGGTCACATCCGCCATCATTTTTCCAGCGGTTGGAACATTCCAGGTGGTCATGATTTCGGGCAGGCCGATCAGCAGGCCGACGCGGGCGACGAGCGCGGGGTTGAAGGGGTTGTAGCCCAGCCCGCCAAAGAGCTGCTTGGCGAGGATGATCGCCAGCACGGCGCCGAGTACGCAGACCCACCACGGCACGCCCGCGTTGAGGTTCATACCCAGCAGGATGCCGGTGACCATGGCGCTGCCGTCCTTCCAGGTGGAGGGTTTCTTCGCCAGCTTGTTCCAGCCCTCTTCGAGCACCACGCAGGAGACGGTGGTGAGCAGCAGCACTTTCAGCGCGGCGAACCCGAAGAACCAGATACCGGCCAGGCAGGCCGGAAGCAGGGAGAGAACCACGGTGAACATGATTTTCTTAATGTTGTGGTTGTCGCGGATATGCGGCGAGTTGCTCACAATCAACTCGGCGGGATCCGGCAACTGGATCGTGGGTGTTGTTTCTGTTTCCGACATAGCTAATTCTCGTTTTCCATTAAATGGTTTTTACCACGAATGCCCCGAATCTTCTCGAATTCAAAATAGCTTGATTCGTATCCATTCGGGTGATTCGTGGTTTATTTTTTCTTCCTTAGTTCGGCTTGGATTTCGATCTTGGCGCGCTTGAAGTGCTGGTTGAGCGGGCGGCGCGACGGGCAGACATAGCTGCACGAGCCGCACTCGATGCAGGCCATCACGTTGAGCTCCTCGGCCCAGTCGAAGCGTTTGTTCTCCACCGCCTGGCTGATGGTGGCGGGCAGGATACTCATGGGGCAGACCTCCACGCAGCGGCCGCAGCGGATGCAGGGGTCGGAGGAATACTGCGAAACCTCGTCGCGCGAGATCAGCAGGATGCCGGAGGTGTTTTTCATCACGGTCACGCCGAGCGAACTCTGCGCAATGCCCATCATCGGGCCGCCGAGCAGCAGCTTGGCGGGCTGTTCGTTCACGCCGCCGACAAACTCCAGCGCCTTTTCGACGGGGGTGCCTAGTCGCAAGCGCCAGTTTCCGGGATTCACCACCGACTTGCCGGTGATGGTGGTGATACGCTCGATGGAGGGACGTCCTTTCACCACGGCATCGGCAATCGCGACGGCCGAGGCCACGTTCTGAACCACGCAGTGGACATCCATCGGCAGCTTGCCGATGGGCACCTCGCGACCGGTGATGGCATAAATCAGCTGTTTTTCCGCACCCTGCGGATAGTTGACCGGCAGCCCCTGCACGGTGACGCCATATTTCCCGGCCACTTTTTCCAAGGCTTGGATCGCATCGGGCTTGTTGTTTTCCACACCGATCACGGCAGTTTCCAAACCCAGGATACGCGCAATGATCGCCGCGCCGAGCGCAACATCCTCGGCTTGCTCCAGCATTAGGCGGTGGTCGGCGGTGAGGTAGGGTTCGCACTCGGCACCGTTGAGGATGAGCGTATCGATCGTCTTGCCTTCGGGCGGGGAGAGCTTGACGTGCGCCGGGAAACCCGCGCCGCCCATGCCGACGATGCCCGCGTCCCAGACGCGCTGCTTCAACATTTTGGGTTCGGTATTTTTCCAGTCGCTCATCGGCACGAACGGGGCACCCCACTCGTCCTCGCCGTCGGCGGTGATTTCGATAGAAGGCACCGACATGCCGGTCGGCCCGGGGCACTTGTCGATCATCTTGATGGTTCCGCTGGTGGGGGCGTGTAGCGGCACGGAGACAAACCCGCCCGCCTTGGCCAGCAGGTCGCCCTTCTTGACGACATCGCCCTTCTTGACCACCAGCTCCGGCGGCGCACCGATGTTCTGGTGCATGATCACTTTATAGCTTTCGAGCAGCGGCGCGTCCTGGATCGGCTTGTCCTTCGAAAGCGCCTTGCTGTCGTTGGGGTGGACGCCCCCCTTGAACTTTCTCGTTTGGTTGCTCATTTGGAAGCTCCTCCATAACCGCCGGCCACATGCTTGGAAGCCAGGCGCAACGCCGAGGTCGGGCAGGCCGAGGCTTCGACCAGCTCGGGCGGCGGCGGGTTTTCATAGTTGGTTTTGACCAGGAAGCCGTCGACGAGCATGTGGTCTTCCTCGCCGGAAGCCTTCACGCACTTGCGGCAGGCGATGCAGGCGGTCTTGCAGACCTTGCGCTTAGCGGCACCCTTTTCCGGCGAGTTGCAGTAGACATGCACCTCCGCCGTCGCCGGAACCATGATAATCAAATTCTTCGGGCAGGCCGCCACGCAGTTTTCGCAGCCGACGCAAAGTTCGGGATGAACCACGGCCAGCCCGTCGCGGATTTCGATGGCACCGAATGGGCAGGCATCCGCGCAGGAACCGAAGCCGAGGCAACCATAGTCGCAGCCCTTCGCGCCGCCAGCCACCAGCACCGCCGAGCGGCAGTCGCGCACGCCGTTGTAGAGCGAGCGCACGGTATTGGCACAGTCGCCGGAGCAGCGGACCAGCGCGACGCGCTTCTCCTTCTCCTCGGCCGCGATGCCCAGATAGCCGGCAATGTCGGCCACTGCCTCCGGCGCGGCGACCGGGCAGCCGCCCGGCTGGGCGCGCCCCTCCACCACCGCCTTGGCAAAGTCGGCGCAACCGGCAAACCCGCAGCCGCCGCAGTTGGCGCCCGGCAGGCGCTCTTCCACGCCTTCAACCCGCTCGTCGACCTCGACGGCGAACGCCTTGGCCACGATGCCGATGATAATCCCCAAAACCGCGCCGAGCACCCCCGCCGCAACAATCGCTATCAGTGCAATGTTCATTCTTAAATCCTAGACTTTAGACCTTCGACTTCCAGACCTTCCGACCTCGTTAAACCAACCCCGAAAACCCCATGAACGCCATGGCGAGGATGCCCGCCGTGATCAGCGAAATCGCCGTGCCCTCGAACGCCTTCGGCACATTGGCCAGGTCGAGCTTTTCGCGCAGGCTCGAAAAAAGGATGAGCGCGAGCGCAAAGCCGAGCGCCGAGCAGAAGCCGTAGATCGTGGCGCCGTACCAGGTGGACTGGATCGAATCCGGCGCGGCCTTGGCATTGAGCAGCACGCAGCCGAGCACCGCGCAGTTGGTGGTGATCAGCGGCAGGAAGATGCCGAGGCTCTCGTAGAGCTTGGCGCTGAGCTTCTGGAGCATGATCTCGACGAGCTGCACCAGCGAGGCAATCACCACGATGAAGACCAGCGTCTGCAAAAACTCCAGCTTCATCGGAACCAGCAGGAACGTGTTGATCAGCGAGCTGACCAGCGAGGCCAGCGTCATAACGAAGATCACCGCGCCCGACATGCCCAGCGCCGTGTCCAGCTTCTTCGAAACCCCCAGGAACGGGCAGATTCCGAGAAACTTCGACAACACGAAGTTGTTCACCAGAATCGCCCCGATCGTAATCACCAGAAAATCGCTCAACATAAGCCCGTTACCCTCTTTTTTCCCTCAAGCATTAAAAACCGCGTGCATGGTAGCACCGCGAAAAACAACTGCAACCCCGATGGAAGCCTTTTCCCTTATTTAGAATGGGTTCCAATAAGCCGGCGGCGACGGGCGTCAGTTTCCAAGGTCTGGAAGTTCGATCTCGTCCACGGGGCATTTGTCCAATGATTGGAGAAAGAGCCGGCCGTACCACTGGTTGCGGACGCGGCTGTCGAGGATGGTCACGGTTCCGTGGTCGCTCCCGCTGCGGATGAGCCGCCCCACCCCCTGGCGGAACTTCAGGACGGCTTCGGGCAGAGAATATTCCTTGAAGGGGTTGCCGCCGCGCGCCTCGATCGACTCAAACCGCGCCTGGATCAGCGGGTGATCGGGTACGGCGAAGGGCAGGCGGGTGATGATGACGTGGCTGAGCGCCTCGCCCGGGACATCGACCCCCATCCAGAAGCGGTCGAGCCCAAAAAGCACCGCCGCCTCATGGGCGCGGAATTTTTCGAGCATCCGCTTGGGCGGCATGCCACCGCCCTGCACAAGGAATTCATACTCCTCGAAATCGTCGCGCAGCTCGTCGGCCACCTGGTTCATCAGCCGCGCGTTGGTGAAGAGCACAAAGGCGCGCCCGCGGCTTTCGTGCACAAAATATTTGATGGCAGCAGCGGTGGCGGCCTCGAACTTTTCCGCCGCAGGCGGCGGCATGTTGACGGGAATCTGGATGCGCATCTGCCGGGCATAGTCGAAGGGCGAGCCGACGCGCAGTTCGGAGCACTCCTCCGCGCCGATGCGATGGCGGAAGTAGCCCAGCTTGTTGCCCACGGCGAGCGTGGCGCTGGTCATGACGACGCAGGGAATTTCGTCGAAAAGCATCTCGCGCAGGATCGGACCGACATCCACCGGGGCGGAGTAGAGCACCGCCTGCTTGCGGCGGCCCTGGAGCTCGATCCAGTAGACCTGGTCTTCGAGCGACTGCTTGAGGAAGGTCTCGACCGTGTCGCGCAGCTCCAGCCCTTTGGTGCGGAGCGATTTGACCTCGGACTGCATGTCCTCGTTGTCGATGGTCTCCGAGAGGGTCTTGAGGTGGAGGCACAGGTTGGTGATCTTCAGCGGCAGGTCGGTCTCGATGGGCGGCGGGGAAAAGATGCGCTGCTGGCTCTTTTTCGCCCCCAGCTTGTAGTGGCTGCGGATCTTCTCGAAAAAGGCATCGGCCACCTCCCCCACCCGCAGGGCCTGCAGGACGCCGTCGGTATCGCCGAGCGCGGCGCAGAGCCCCTTCTTCCGCTCGCCGCCATGGACGCGCCGCAGCCAATAGTCGACCATGTAGGGCGAGAGGCGGATGCCCAGATGCGCCGAGGCCACCTGCTCCATCTGGTGCGCCTCGTCGAACACCACATGGCCGTAGGGCGGTAGGATCGCCGCCCCCTGCGCCCGAAGCGCCAGCTCGGAAAAAAAGAGCGAATGGTTCACCACCAGCACCTGGGCGTCCTGCATTTTCTGGCGGGCCTTCATGAAGTAGCAGTCGGAATAGAAGGCGCAGCGCTTGCCCCGGCAGTTTCCATGCTCGGCGCAGACCGCGCTCCAGACGGGATGGTCGGGCTGCTCTTCCAGCTCCTGGAAACTTCCATCCTTGAGCTGCTTGTTGCTGGCCAGGGCATAGAGGTTTTCCAGCTGCCTTTCGCGGTGGGGCTCGAGCAGGTCGCCGCCCATCTGGCGCGCCCGCTGGAGGCGGCGCAGGCAGAGATAGTTCGAACGCCCCTTCACCATCACCGCATTGAAGTCGCGTCCCAGCACCTTGCGCACAAAGGGAATATCCTTGTGCATCAGCTGCTCCTGCAAGGTGATGGTGTAGGTGGCCACCACGCAGCGCGTCTCGCGCTCGAGCGCCGAGAGAATCTGCGGCACCAAATAGGCAAAGCTCTTCCCCACCCCCGTGCCGGCCTCCACCGCCAGATGGTGGCCAAACCCCGCCGCATCGGCGATCGCCCGCGCCATCTTCTGCTGCTGGGGGCGTAATTCAAAATTAATCCCTCCGTCCGTGCAGTGCCGTTCCAACAAACCGCCCGGTTCGAAAAAATGATCCGTCGTTTGGGCGGCTTGCGGGGTCGGGGCTGGGTCGAGTGAAATCATCCGCGCACCCTAGCCGAGATTGAACAGGCTGGAAAGCCTGCTCCACAACAAAACCCGCTCCAGCGGCAAGCGGAACGAGTTCCTCCGCATTCTCATCGCTGCAAAAAAAAGGGAAATAAGGTTTGCAATGGGTGGAACATACGCCTATACCTGACCCTGATAACAAAATAATCGACTTACAGTAAGGAGTAGCCCATGAATTTGAAAAGGGGAATAGCGGTCGGCCTGTGTTGCGCCGCAACGGTGGCATCGGCGCAGGAAGTTGTCACGCTCGGTACGTTTGGGTTTCAAAAGGTTGACATCCCTCCGGCAGGAGGGGTGAATCTAGTGGGATTCAACTTCACCTCCGACACGCCGGTCTACTTGGAAGATGTGTTTGGAACCAACCAGCTGACCCAGAGCAACCTCCCCACCTTGGCGGACAAGGTCTATATCTGGAATGGAACGAGCTATGACATCTACTTCCAAAAGGCAGATGGGAGTTTCTACGATGTAAATAGTCCGAGTACCCCTGCGACCACAGAGATCGTTTCGGGAATGGCGATGTTCCTCCAAAGCCGATCGAGTGCGTCGGCCACCAACACCATCACCCTGTCTGGAGCCGTGCTGATGACCGACTCCGAAACCAACGCGATAGATGGCTTGATTACATTTTCAAACCCCTATCCGACTCCGTTGGATCTGAATGGAACCAATGTGGATTGGTCGGGAGCAACAAAGAGCAGTCTTCCCACCCTTGCCGACAAAACCTATATCTGGAATCCCCAAAAAGCTGGCGGGGCTGGGTACGATTCATTTTTCATTAAGTCAGATGGAAAATGGTATGAAGTTGACTCTCCGTCAACGCTTGGTCAGGCTGTTATGCCTTCCGGGGGTGGAGCCTTCTATAGCGCAAAGAACGCATTTACAAACGAAATCATAAGGCCTTTCTCGGCCGACTAAATAAGGAAACAATAAGATCATGAAAAAAACAATCTTACTAATAGCGTTGAGTGGAATGGTTTCTGGGGCCTTTGCCGACCCCTCTCTGCTCTGGGGTAGCAATGGAGCCTTCACCGATGGAAGTGGAGACTGCTACTACACGAATGGTCTCCTGATCGCCGTGGATACCGACTGGTTGATTGAACTAATCAACACGGCAGATGATAGCGTGCTTTACTCCGTGACCAACGGATTTTCGTATGCGGGTGTCGATGGCCTGTTTTATGGAAGCGATCCTGCTCCCGATGCCGCTGCTTGGAATGGTTTGACAGTGAAGTCCATCATCTACAATGCACCGACCAAAAAGGATGCGACGCTTTTTGCCGAATTTACCCAGCAGACCACTTTGTCATGGGATACCGATCCTGCTCCGCCGGGAACAGTGGAGTACAACGCGGGGGTTGTTACCGCTTCATTGGGATCGAATCCCGGAGAGTGGCAAGCCATTCCAGAACCGGCGGTGGGCGGGCTGATCGTGATTTTTGGAACGGGAATGATCGTGGCTCGCCGGATGTTTACCAAAGGGGCGTAGGCGTTACGGCAATCTGATTGCAAAGGCTCCCCGAATTTTCGGGGAGCCTTTTTTGTTGCAGGGATTAGGCAGAATGATTTTGAGGCAGAATGATTTTTTTTCGTTCAACAGGACTGGGTAAATCATTCTGCCTTCTAATTATTCTGCCTATTTGATCCTGTTTTGGTTGGGGCTCTGCCACGCTAGGTATTCCGCGGTTATATGTCCTTCGGTGGTTCTCTACTGCAGTTTTTAGGATGAAACTACCCCCCGTCATTTTCGGCACGCTGCTCAAACGCTACAAGCGGTTTTTGGCCGATGTGGAGCTGGAGGATGGCCGGGTGGTGACGGCGCACTGCCCCAATACGGGACGGATGACGACCTGTGCGGAGCCAGGCTGGCGGGTGGCGCTTTCGGAGAGCCAAAACCCCAAGCGGAAATACCGCCACACCTGGGAGCTAGTGCACAACGGCGCGTGCTGGATCTGCGTCAATACCGGGCGGGCCAACGCAATGGCGTTCGAGGCGGTTTCCAAGGGTTGGATTCCGGAGCTTGCGGGCTATGCCGAGGTGCTGCGCGAACAGACCTTTGGCGACAGCCGCTTCGACCTGCTGCTGAAAACCGGCGACAAGCGCTGCTATGTGGAGGTCAAGAGCGTCACGCTGCTGGCGGACGATGGATGCTACGCCTTCCCCGATGCCGTGACGGCGCGCGGCCGCAAGCATCTCGGCGGGCTGGTGGATGCGGTGGAGGCCGGACACCGCGCGGCGATGCTTTTTGCCATTTCCCGGTCGGACGGAACGGGCTTCCGCATTGCCGGCGAGATCGACCCGGACTATTTCCGGGCATTGGAAGCCGCCCGGGCGGCGGGGGTCGAGGTGCACGCCTGGCGTGCCGAAGTTTCGCCGGAGGTGGTGCGACTGGTGGAACCAGAACCGCAGATGTAGGCCGTGGCGCGGACATTCTTGTCTGCGCGAACTTCCGCCCCCGCCTTGGGCAGACTGGAAAGTCCGCCCACACGGCCTATTTGAGCCGCCGGATGCGGTAGAATTTTTGAACCGAAGTTCCCGTCTTCAGCGTTTCGTTGGTGGAGGCGGCGACGATAGGGTTGCCTTCGTCGATGAACCCCTGGAGCAAATTGGTGGAGCTTTCCACCTGGTAGACCCCGCCGGATTTGGCCTGCCAGGAGAGCATGCCGCCACCGAGACCGACATAGAGCCCCGATGCGCTGTTGGTGGGATCGGAGTCGATCTGCCACTCCTCGAAGTTGGTGAAATGGTCGTGGTCGGGATCGGCAGTGGCGCCGGCCACCCCGAAGCGGCTTGCCCAGCTGTCCTGCAGCAGGTCGTCGTCCCCATCGGCATTGAATGAGACCACGCGCACGGCGATGGGCGGCGACTGGTTGGTGCCGTCGTCCATGCGGACATAGCGGATGGCATAGTACGATCCCGGCGGAGCTTGGGTATCCCCGAAATATCCGGCGGGGGTAAAGAATACGGTGTTCGATCCAACCAGGGAAAAGACCCCGTTGGTCTCGTATTTGTTTTCGTCCAGCAGCACGGGAGAAGCCCCGCCTTGCCGATCGTAGGCGACCATCCCGACCTGGTTCGCCCCGCTGGAGAACGGGGGCGCGGTCGGCGAGGTGATTGCGGCGATGTTCCGGTCGTAGCCGTAGGGCGGGGTGTTGTTGGTGGGGTGGACGGCCTGGATGGTGGAGACATCCCATGAGGCCAGCACAGCGCCGCGCCCATCCGCATGCGTCCTGTAGTACATGGTGGCCTCCGCAAGAACGGCGTTGCTTTCGTTTGGATCTTCGCTGCTGTGCGCGAGGCTCAGGACGTGGCCGATCTCGTGGCAAAGCACCTCCTCGAGCGTGGCGGGATCGGAGAGGGCGGGACTGCCCCCTTCGAGGACGACAAAGCCAGCGGTGGTGACGTCGAATTCGTTGGTGCCGACGCGGCCGCCAAGCCCACCGTCGGGCCATCTTGCCGGGTCGAATGAATAGCTGCGACCGCCGCGGCCCACCGTGCTGCTTGCCGGGATGTAGTTGTAGTTGTCGTGGAGCTGGATGCGTATCCGCCCGTCCTGTTCGCCCACGTCCGGTGCCGCCATGCCAAA
>WFRA01000378.1 GCA_015486775.1 Kiritimatiellales bacterium
ACATGGGGTGGGGCGGAAGGTATGGTTCCGCGCTTACTTGAGAAACAAAAGAACCAAAACAAGGAGTCCACACGTGGATCAGGCAGTAAAAGCGGAAGTAAAAAACGAATACAAGCTCCATGATCAGGATACCGGATCCGCCGAGGTCCAGGTTGCGCTGCTCACCGCGCGCATCAAGGAGCTGACCGAACATCTTAAGTTGCACAAGAAAGACCACAGTTCGCGCCGCGGACTCATCATGATGGTGAACAAGCGCCGTAAGCTGCTGACCTATCTGAAAAGCCAGGACGATGCCCGCTACAAAGAGCTGATTGCAAAACTCGGCTTGCGGAAGTAATCGTCTTTTTGGATGCACCAAATCCTTATTCGTTCGCGAGCCCTTATTTTCATAAGGGCTTGCGTTGTTTCTGCAAAGAGCGGAAACGAGGCCTCGCGAAGGAATGGGGTTCCGGCCGGAAAACCCGGCGGAAAACATAAAACACAAAGGAAAAGGTGCGCTCTTCGGAAATTGATAAGGGCGCAGGTTTAATTATGAAGGGTACAACCAAAGTTGAATTCGAAGTCGGCGGAAAGCCGATGGTTTTCGAGTCCGGCCTGCTGGCCAAGCAGGCGGCGGGCTCCGTGACATGCAGCGTGGGCGAAAACGTGGTTTTCTCCGCCGTCACCGCCGCAAAGGAACCGCGCGAGGGATGCGATTTTTTCCCGTTGCAGGTTGAATATCGCGAAAAATTCTATGCCGCCGGGCGCTTCCCGGGCGGCTACATCAAGCGCGAGGCGCGTCCTTCGGAGAAGGAAGTCCTCACCATGCGCGTCACCGACCGCCCGATCCGCACGCTCTTCCCCGATGGCTTCCATCGCGAGGTGCAGATCAACAACATGCTCCTGAGCTGCGACGGCACGCTGGACACGGATGTCCTGAGCGTCAACGCCGCCTCGGCCGCGCTCACGCTGACCGACCTGCCGTTCGACGGCCCGATCGGCGCCGTGCGCATTGTCCGTAACGACGGCCAGTGGATCATCAACCCCGATCACGAGCAGCTCGAAGCCAGCGACATCGACCTGACCTACTGCGGCTCGCGCGACAAGGTGATGATGATCGAGGGTAGCGCCAAGGAGATCCCCGAGGCCGACTTTATCGAAGCCATGAAGACCGCGCACGCGGAGGTCGTCAAGATCATCGATGCCCAGCTCGAGTTGCGCAAGGCTCTGGGGCTTCCCGAGAAGGTGCTGGAAATCCCGGAAAAGGACACCACCTACCTCGACAAGGCCCGCGAGCTCGTCGGCGAAAAGTTCAAGGAGCTGATGAAGATCGGCGCCAAGATCGAGCGCCAGGACGCGGTGGCCGCGCTGAAGGAGGAGCTCAAGCCCCAGCTGCAGGAGCTTTTTGCGGACATGACCGACGAGGAATATTTCCACGTCTTCCATGATCTGGAAGTGGAGACCGTCCGCAAGAACGTGATCGAGGACGGAACCCGCATCGGCGGGCGCGGCATGCTGGAGCTCCGCGACCTCGACGCGCAGGTGGGCGTGCTTCCCCGCACACACGGCTCGGCCATCTTTGGCCGCGGCGAAACGCAGACCCTCTGCACCGTCACGCTGGGCACCAAGAAGGAGGCGCAGCGCTTCGATGCCGTCACCGGCGGAAAAGACGAGAAGAACTTCATCCTCCACTACAACTTCCCGCCGTACTCGGTTGGCGAAGTAGGCCGCCTGGGCATGACCAGCCGCCGCGAGATTGGCCATGGCAACCTGGCCGAGCGCTCCATTGTCCCCGTGCTTCCGGACGAATTCCCCTACACCGTCCGCGTGGTCTCCGAGGTGATGGGCTCCAACGGCTCCTCCTCCATGGCCTCCGCTTGCGGCGGCTGTCTGGCGCTGATGGATGCGGGCATCCCGATCAAGGCGCCCGTGGCCGGCATCTCCGTGGGCCTCTTCACCGACGACAAGGGCACCTCCATCGAGGTGATCGACATCCTCGGCGTGGAAGACCACTGCGGCGACATGGACTTTAAGGTGGTTGGAACCCGCAAGGGCATCACCGGCTTCCAGGTTGACCTCAAGGTGCATGGCATGGACTGGGACCAGGTGACCGAGGCCTTCGAGATTGCGCGCAAGGGTCGCAACGACATCCTCGACTACATGGAAAGCGTGATCGCCGAGCCGCGCCCGGAGCTGGCGCCCACCGCGCCGCGCATCACCACCATCAAGATCGACCCCGAGAAGATCGGCGCCCTCATCGGCCCGGGCGGAAAGAACATCCGCGCGATCACCGACGGCACCGGTGCGCAGATCGACATCGAGGAGGACGGCACCGTCAATATCTTCGCGGTCGACGCCGAGGCGATGGATGCCGCGGTTCGCGGAGTCAACGCCTGCACGGCGGAGATCGAGATCGGAACCACCTACGAAGGCAAGGTCATCACCGTGAAGGACTTTGGTGCCTTTGTGGAGTGCATGCCGGGCAAGGAAGGCCTAGTCCACATCTCCGAGATGGCCAACGAGCGGATCGACAGCGTCGA
>WFRA01000379.1 GCA_015486775.1 Kiritimatiellales bacterium
GCCTCCGGCGCCGACCACCAGTTTAGCCATCTGTGGGACATGCAGGGACACACCTATCAGGGCGCCACCCCGATGCACGGCTGCAAGGTCGCCATCGGATCGATCGCCTCGACCGTGATGTATGAACGCTTCCTCGCCATGAAGGGAACGGAGCTGAAAACCGGCGAGGCCTCCGTCCGCGCCTACTGGCCGGCGTGGGAACAGGTCGAGCAATCCATCCTCGCCACCTTCCCCGACGCCTCGCTGGCGGAGCAGGTCGTGAAGCAGTCGCGCGATAAATACCTCGATGCCGCCGCGCTGGCCAAACGCCTCCAATGCCTGGAAGAAAACCGGGATGCGATCTGCGCGAAGATCGAAAGGCAGATCATCCCCTCCGGCGAACTGCGCCAGATGCTGGCCGATGCGGGTGCCCCGCACGAACCCGAAGAGATCGGCATCGACCGCCAGCGGCTGCACGCCAGCCATGCCCAGGCCAAAATGATCCGCTCGCGCTACACCGTGCTCGACCTCGTTTCCGAAGCCGGATGGTGGACGGCCTGCGTCAACGAATCCTTCGAGGCAGGAGGGTTCTGGGCATGAGCAAGCAGCTTGCGGACATCCGCCACCTGGCGCTCGACATGGACGGCACGATCTATTCCGGAGGGACGCTCTTCCCCTGGACCAAGCCCTTCCTCGAACGCATGACCCGGCTGGGCATCGGCTACACCTTCCTCACCAACAACTCATCGAAAAGCGCCCGCGACTACCTCGCCAAACTCGACGCACTCGATCTCGGGGTCGGCCCCGACCAGCTCTTTACCTCCGGGCTCTGCATGATCGAATACCTGCGCAGCCACCGCCCGGACTTCAAGCGCCTCTACATCCTCGGGACCGAAAGCTTGCGCACCGAGTTTTCCGAGCAGGGATTCACCGTGGTCGGAAACTCGGCAGACGACGAACCCGATGCGCTCATCGTCGCGTTCGACACCGCGCTCGAATACGCCGACCTCTGCATGGCCACCTACTGGGCCGGACAGGGCAAGCCCTACCTCGCCACGCACCCCGACAAAATCTGCCCGACCGATCTCAAGACCGTTCTCGTCGACTGCGGCGCCGTCTGCGACTGCATCGAAAGCGCCACCGGCCGCGCCCCCGACCTCGTTCTGGGCAAGCCGCACGCCAGCATGCTCGAAGGCATCCTGGCGCGGCACGAACTTGAGCCGCACCAGCTCGGCATGGTCGGCGACCGGCTCTACACCGACATCGCCATGGCCGAAGCCTCCGGCGCCTTCGGCGTGCTCGTCCTTTCCGGCGAGGCCACCGCCGCCGATGTTGCGGCCTGCCCCATTCCGCCCGACCTCGTGGTTCCAGACATTGGAGAACTCGGAAACCGGCTGGCGGATGCCTTGGAAAAATCCCGCCGCGCCTGACCAAGCCACCGGCGATACATGCCACCCCAAGTTGACTGCTGACGCAAAGGTTTTTTCTCGTGAAAGATTTTAGCGGCGGAGAAAAGGATATGATTTTCCGCAACATCGTTGGGAAAGTCGCATACCTGACCGATATTTGAATTTTTAGTATGATCTATCATCTGTGCCGATCAGAAAGAAATGGTTAACCGGGACAGTAGTACGAGGCGGGCAAGCTGTTGGTGTGTTCAGTAAGACGTAGGCAAACTTTGCTCCGGGCGTGGAACGCGACCCGGCTTGGGCGATGGCCATGGTGTGAGAGTGCAAGTCCTTCTTCCCGACAGAATTTGGGTTCCATAGCCTTTGAGTGTTCATAGCCGAGATTGAAAGAGTGCAAAGCCCAAGCCAGTGCAGGGCGACCGCGACTTCAAGGCCGACACATCGTGTCGGAGCGAAGAGACATCGTCTCTGTAGCGGCACCCTTTACCTAACTTCATATTTTACAGGTTGGCACAGTCAACGCTGTTGGTTGGCTTGTGGGTTCATTTAACAAGACAATTGATAACAAAACGATTTTTAAAGCACTCTCCTGAAAATAGTCTTGTTATCCATGGTCCTGTCAAAATCTGCTGCGTAGCCGCTTTGGTACCTTACTTTTCAAATTCGATCATGTTTGCACAGGATTTTTTACACCAAGATCGCAAAGCCCGCAAAGAGAAGGAGTTCCTTGCTTCGCGATCTTTGCGACCTTCTGTTAAATTTGGTTCCGGCTTCGCCGGGTTGGGATTATGTTTCCATCATAACCAAAGACCTCTCCTCTTGATAAAGCGATTTAAAATGTCAGCCTCAATCCGCTTTAAAGAAACTGTATGGGGATGTCCTTTTCGTTCTACCTGATAATCGTTTTTATACTTGGTGGTATTATCTATCCTGTCTATTTCACGATAATATATCCGAATGCTTTTCTTGAATGGAGAGATGTGATCAATAGTAAAATACGTCTCGTAAAATGAAATATGCACCAACCACCGAAGGAGTACACCATCCAGCCAAATGGCAACAAACCCCGTTTTATGTAGAACATGGTCTTCTCCGGATATAGCAACAACATTATCCACAAATGCATCCCATGTTCTGACTGGACAAAAAAGTGCCAAACACAAAGTCCAGACAACACAAATTGCTATGATAAAAAGTTCCATTTAACACCTCTTTATTTGCCGGGCTTAACAAGGCGGTTCCATGTGTTTTTAATCGACTGACTCGCCGTATTTAGACTGCTACTGATGGAGGCATCAACCTTCTGTATGAACTGCTGTTCTCTAGCTAAATTATTCGCCACAAACGAAACTACATCTATTGCCGTTATTCTTCCTTTTGAATTGGCCGTGGCCACATTTCCATATGTATGAATATCTGCACCTTCTCCGGGGCCGATAACGGTACCGAAAAAAGGCTTCGCACCACTATCATCAATGGGAATATTGACCTGAAGTGATCCAAATTCAGCCTGTCCACCCAACTCAAAAGTTTGCCCTCCTGCGCTGCCAATAAATGTATTGGCCGATACATTCAATTCCAGCCCACCTCCACCGCTAGACCCAAAATGTCCGCCACGAAACCGCGAAACCGGGGTCTGCACATTGAACATTTCGCCGAAGGGGGTCGATGTTTTAATGTTATGCTCATTGCTTTCCCCTTGATAGCTGGTTTTACGCAGTAAGCAAGATTGATCTGGTCGCAACTGCAAAAAAGAGACCGGAAACGGAGCATTAAATATCGTA
>WFRA01000380.1 GCA_015486775.1 Kiritimatiellales bacterium
CTGTACCTTACTGTTATATTCCTTTTCACTCTGGATCTTCTCCTTTCCAAAGTGACAACCTATTTCAGGACAAGACAAAAGGTCTAAGGTCTAAGATCTAAGGTTAAAGGTCCAAAGCGGCTAAACGTCAGAAGGTCGGGAGGATCTTCCCCGTGAAGATTGGCAGGGTCTCTTGGTTGCCGGGCAGGATAAATTCCTTTTCCGACATAACGGTTCCACCGGTCTGGTTGAACCAGACAAAACCGCTGAGGCACAACGAAATCATCGGGTAGAGGATAATTAACACCCAATCGAAGGTGCTAAAATTCGTTGCAAAGGGATCGGCCTGCATAAGTCTTCCAAGTTGAACCAACACCCTTTATAGTTTGGCGGGAAGCTATTCGCCAATGTCTCGGTAAGGAGCCCATTCCGGTTCGTTGTTAAAGATCCAATCGTAGTATTCGCGACCCGAGAGGGCGGTTGAGGCCTCTTCGTCGCAAACCACCTGCACATTTGGATGAAGCTGGATGGCCGTGGCGGAAACCATGGAGGTGATCGGCCCCTCCACCGCCTTAGCCAAGATTTCCGCTTTGGTTTCCCCGGTTACGAGAACCAGCAGACGCTGCGCCTCCAAAATCGTGCCAACCCCCATGGTAATGGCGCGGCGCGGCATGCGCGCCGAATCGGCAAACTCGCCCGAGTTTTCGGCGATGGTCAGCGGTGTCAGTGCCTTACTACGTGTACGCGACTGCAACGCGGAGAGCGGTTCGTTGAAGCCGATGTGACCGGCCCGGCCGATGCCCAGAAGTTGGATGTCGATGCCCCCAGCCTCGCTGATGGCCTCTTCGTAGCGCCGCCCCTCGCCCTTTTCGTCCTGCGTCATCCCATCCGGCAGGTGGGTGTTGCGCTTGTCGATGTTGATGTGGTCGAAGAGATGGTGGTTCATGTAGTAGCGGTAGGAGTTCTCGTCCTCCGGAAGCAAGCCGATGTATTCGTCGAGGTTGAACGTACGCACCAGCGAAAAATCCAACGCCTCCTCCCGGTGCAGTTGCACGAGCTTGGCATACAGGCGCTCCATGGTGCGGCCCGTGGCCAGCCCCAGAACAAGTTGGGGCTTGGCCCGGATGGCGGCGGCGATCAGGCGCGCCGCCAGCCAGGAGGCGTCCGCTTTTGTGGGTCGAACTACTACTTGCATAATAACCTCTCTACATTCCAAATTCCGCCGCATGCTCCGGCGAACCGAGCAGGACGCTTGTCCCCGCGAGCTTTTCGCGCAGGTCGGCGATTTCGTCGGCAACGCCCTCCAACGGCAAGGCAACCTGTCCTCCCTCCACCGCGGAGCGGCACATGCCCATCATGATTTCGAACCCCTTGTAGGCACTCTCGAAACAGCAGGGATGAACCTGGGTGTCGTCGTCCAGCCAATTCGCCATGTCTTGGATGTAGGGCGGCATGTCGGCATCATAGTTCATGGCACCTTCCCCCGACTGCGCGCCGTCGGCCGTGACGGCTCGCCAACCGCCGTTGGTCAGCACCTCGGCAAAGCCACCGTCGCCCATGACGCGGATGCGGTTGCGACCCCACCATTTGGCAACTTCGGGAATGTCCGGTGCGCCCGCTCCGGTTTCAACGATGCCACGTACGCCATTGGCGAACTGAATCAGCCCGGCGATATAGTCGGGCGATGGATGGTTGTCCGACAGCTTGCCGCCACCGGCCGCCTGAGCCATGACCCATTCGGCCTCGGCGTTGCCGTTATACCAGCGCATGTAGTCGATCATGTGGCTCATCATGTGCATCATCCAGCCCGGTGTGGAGGCATAGATGGTGTGGATGTTGCCGAGTGCGCCGGACGCGGCGATTTCCGCCACCTTTCGGTAGTGCGGGCCATAGCGATGCTGGTGGCTCACAACGGCCTTGATACCACTCGATTCGATCCGGTCGCGTATCTTCATGCCAGCGGCACTGGAGTCGGCCACGGGTTTTTCAAACGCCACCATCTTGGCACCGCTTTCGATGGCAATGTCAATGAATGTGCTACGCAGGTGCGGCATGGTGCAGAAGCAGAAGACATCTGGCTTGACCGATGCCGCCAGTGCGGCGGCATCGGTCGCGGTTTCGACCGATCCGCCTAGTTGCTCCTTTGCCTCCGCCAACCGTCCTTCGTCAATGTCGCAGATGCCGGCGACCTCGAAGGCGGGATTGGCTGCAAACGCGGATGTGTGGTGCTTTCCGCGCTTGCCCATTCCAACGACTACTACTTTATAAGCTTCGCTCATTTAATTTCTCCGTTGCTCCAGGGGGATCAGGCGTTAGGAACCGGGAACCCGCGCGATGGCCGCCTCCCGGTACCTGCTACCTGCCTTCTGGAATCAGCCCTGGCGGGTATCCCATTCCTTGACTTTTTCGATCACATAGTCGACCTCTTCCTGCGTCAGTTCCGGATACATCGGCAGGCTAAGACACGTTGCCGCATTCTCTTCAGCGTTGGCCAGCGACCCCGCGATGCGGGCATCCCTGCCCCAGGGGAATCCTTCCTGCTGGTGAACCGCGATGGAATAGTGGGTTTTCGCGTCGATACCGGCATCGTTCAGGAACTTCAACATTTCGTCGCGGTTCGCCGTTTCGATCACATAGAGGTGGTAGACGTGGCGATAACCTTCCAGATTGGTGGGCAGCTTGATGCTGGAGCACTCCTTGAGGCCTTCGTCATATTTACGGGCCCAGCCAATACGCTGGTCGGTCCATGCGGTAATATGCTTCATCTTGGCGCTCAGCACACCGGCCTGGAGGTCATCGAGGCGGCTATTGAACCCGGCGCTGTGTACGTTGCGTGCGGGCGAGCCATGGTTGCGCAGTTTGCGGATCGTTTCATCCACGGTCACATCGTTGGTGAACACCATGCCGCCATCTCCGAAACAACCGAGGTTTTTCTGGATAATGTAGCTGGTCGTTACGGCCGCACTGCGTTCACCCTGCTTGAAGCCGTTGCCTGCGCCATCGATCCCTTGCGCATTGTCTTCGATCACCTTCAGGCCATGCTTTTCGGCAATGTCCCAGATGGTCGGCATATCGGCGCATTGGCCGTAGAGATGGACCGGCATGATGGCCTTGGTCTTGTCGGTAATCGCCGCTTCAATGGCGGCCGGATCAATATTCTTGGTTACGGGGTCGCAATCCACCAGAACGGCGGTGGCACCTGCGATCCAGATGGCTTCAACTGTCGCGAAGAAGGTGTTGGCGTTTGTAATCACCTCGTCGCCTTTGCCGATATTGAGTGCCATGAGGCTCAGCCAAAGCGCATCCGTGCCGTTGCCCACGCCGACAGCGTATTTCATGCCGAAATACTCGGCGGCCTGCGCCTCGAACTCCTTGAGCATGGGACCCGTGACATAGCTGCCGCTTTCAAGCACGCGGCTGATATTCCCGTCGATCTCATCCTTGATGTTGTGGTACTGCCGGGTGTGTCCGTAGAATCCTACCTTCATGATGTTTCTCCTGTTTGTTTAGTTATTTCCATTCCAATAAACTCCTTTTTGCAAAAAAGGTCGCCAAATAGTGAAGCATAAATGGCTTGGTGGCTCAAGTTTTTTCGTACGCGATACCGAATAGGCGACTGATTGCCGGATTCGGGTTCTGAAAAAAGTTACATTTTGATCGATGCCGACCGGCAAGAAAAGTATGGGCATCGGATTTATCTGCTGGAGACATTCGTCGACCGTGACCGATTTCGTGGCACATGCTACCGCGCCGCAGCAACACTTCCTTCCTTCGTATCCGGTTTAATAATGACTTCCATTTTTTCTCCTTTCCAATTTAGTTGATCTGCCCTTCCCACGTGATGGTTAGCATCGGTGCGATCTTGAGCTC
>WFRA01000381.1 GCA_015486775.1 Kiritimatiellales bacterium
CCGGACGGAGGCGGCGGGAGATCCGGTGTCCGCCATCACCCGGACAGGGATCCCGTCGATTTCTAGGGATTGGAACGGTGGCGATCCGGTTGCGGCAGGGGAATGGCCGGGGAGCGGGACGGATGGGAGGAGGGTGCAAGCCGGGTGGAGAATCACGCAGGATTGGTCGGCATCCACCACCAAAGGTACGTCAGGGCGGACGAGGCGGGTGATGTCGCGAACCTGACAGAGGATGGGGATTTCCAGCTCGCGAGCCAGGATCAAGCCGTGGGAGGCGGGATGTCCATGCTGGACAACGATCGCCGCCGGGCGGATCCGGTGCAGCGCAACAACATCGGATACAAAGAGGTGATCCGCCACCAGAACATGGTTTTCCGAGAGGGGCGACAGCACTGTTTCTGGGGATTCATCCAGGGCATCCAGTAGCATCTTGCCCAGATCCGCAATCAGCAGCGCCTTGGGCTGGATCTGCCCGCTGGCGATCTGCTCGAAGTTGCCGATCAGCTTCCGGCACGTGGTCTGGATGGCTTCGGGTGCCTTGTCGCCATTCCTGCGGAGCTCTTCCTGCAACGAGGCGTGCAGCACGGGGTCGAGCAGAAAAACCCGGTAGGTCTCCAGCATGGCGGTGGCCGCCGAGTCCTCGCAGAAGCCACCCTGACGGATCCTGCAATCGAGACTTTCAAGCTGCCGCTGCATGGCGGCTTCGATCTGGAGCCATCCGGCTTTTTTCCCCCGCACCCCTCTGACGGCGGCAAGGGGGGCATGGATGTTGGTGTTGAAAAAGAGGCGCGCGTTTCCTTTCGCCATTCCGCCGGCAACAACGGTTCCCGATAAAACAAGCTCCTTGGGGCTATGGCCTGGTTCCATGGTCTGTTCCGGGGTTGCCTCGGCAAAGCAAGGCCGGGCGGCTTTTGGCCGCCCGGCGGATGAGGTTATTTGATCTTGATCTTGCGGACATCCTTGTCCTTCTCGGTCTTCGGCAGGGTGACGGTCAGCACGCCGGCCTTGTATTCGGCCGTGACGGCATCGGCATCCACGCCCTTGGGTAGCACGACCTCGCGGTTGAAGGCGCTCACGCTACGCTCCTGCACAAGGATCTTCTCGCCTTTCTTCTTCTCTTTGGATTTTTTCTGCTCCCCGCTCACGGAAAGGACGCGATCCTTAACCTCGATGGAGATGTCGGATTTTTCCAGTCCGGGCAGATCCATCTGGACAATGAAGGCCTCGGGGGTCTCCCGCAGATCCATGGGTTGCTGAACCTCCTCGTCGAACACGGCCTCGTATTCCGGGTAGCCGCTATACGGGTTGATCACGTTGCCGAAGAGCTGCTCCATCTGCTGCTGGAGCAGGAGCATGTCGCGGAACGGGTCGGGTTGCTGCGGGGCTTGTTTCTGCTGCGCCGACTGGGCGGGAGCATCCTTCTTGAGCTGGATCTTTTCGCCCTTCTTGGCCCAGGCCGTTCCACCACCCAGCAACAAGAGCGCCGCCAACGTCCCGGTGATGATTTCCCTGCGGATTGTTTTTTCACTGAGTCTTTGTTTTTTCATTTCAGAACCTCCTTGGTTTGGGTTTTATCTTTCTATCCGCGATCCGTCCTCCGTTCTCTGTTTCTTCCAGGCATCACCTCCTCGTGGTTGGTGTTCGTGGGTAATAGACCCCCCGCGCCTTTCAGCGGGCTTTCTCCAGCATTACAGCGCCGTAATCTTTTCCAGGCCGGCCAAACGCCCCGTCTTCCAACCATCCACGCACAGGATTGCAACATCGCGAACCAACAGGATTGTTTTTCCGGAACCGGGGTGCTACAAATCGAAGCATGGAAATACAGACCGTAGACAAACTCAACCAGGCCATCCGCAACGGCGGGATCGAAGAATATATCCAGCGGGAGGAGGCGGCCAAGCTGGGCGACATGGAACGAATCGCCGATACCATCGAAGCGCGGGGTTCCCTGCCCAAATGGATCTGGCTGGCAGGGCCGTCCTCTTCCGGAAAGACCACTTTCACCCGGCGGCTGGCGGCGGAGCTGCACCGGCGGAATATTCCCACCCACGAAATCTCGCTGGACAACTATTTCCTCAACCGCGACCAGACCCCGAGAAATGCAAAGGGCGAACAGGACTACGAGCACATCGACGCCCTCGACCTCCCCCTGCTCAAACAGCATCTGGAAATGCTGGACGCGGGAGCCGAAATCGAAATGCCGCACTTCCAATTCCTGGAAGGCAAACGCGAATTCCGGGGCGACCGGGTTCGGCTTGAACCGGGAGAGATGGCGCTCATCGAGGGAATCCACGGGCTCAATCCGCGCCTCACCTCGTTCACGAATACCGCAGACTCGCTAAAAATATATGTCTGCGCACGCACGACCCTGAAGATGGACTACGACACGCGCATCTCCAGCACAAACCACCGGATGATGCGCCGGATGCTGCGCGACAACACCTTCCGCGGAAACCCCGTGGAGAAAACCTTCGAGCTATGGCCTGCGGTGCGGGCGGGCGAGGAGCAGTGGATCTTCCCCTTCCAGCCCCTGGCCGACTGCGAATTCAACTCGGCGCTCAGCTACGAAATCTCCGTGCTTAAGCCGCTGGTGAAACCCTTGATTGAGTCTTTGCCACAAGCACACCCCGGACACGAAAAAGCCCGTGAACTGCTGGAGTTCCTGGGCCACTTCGAACCGATCAATAAATCGCTCGTCCCAGCAGATTCCATCCTGCAGGAATTTATCGGGGCGCCCGACTGATCCTTCGGTATCAGGGAATACGCCCGCATCGAAATTGCATAGTCGGGAGCATTCGCATAATACAGCAACAGGACAAAAGGAGACCCCAGCACATGCAAAAGACACTTGCCATCCTCACAATCGCACTGCTCGCGGTAGCAACCGCCCCGGCCGCCGAGCTTCAGCGGCTCGACGGGGTCGTGCTGGTGGAATCTCGCGGAAACGACGGCGACAGCTTCCGTATCTCGCATAAGGGAAAGGAATTCAACCTCCGCCTCTACTACATCGACTGCCCCGAAAGCCAGACCGCCACAACCGCCGATGCCCGCCGGTTGCGGGAGCAGACCCGCTACTTCGGATTGCCGGATGCCGCCCGCACGCTTGAGTATGGCCACCGAGCCGCCGCATTCACCCGGAGAAAACTCGCAAAACCCTTTACCGTCTACACCGCATTCGCCACCGCACCGGGGCGCTCGAAAGAGGGGCGAATCTACGGTTTTGTGATCACGGAGGA
Source organism: Kiritimatiellales bacterium (assembly GCA_015486775.1). GTDB lineage: Bacteria > Verrucomicrobiota > Kiritimatiellia > Kiritimatiellales > Pontiellaceae > Pontiella. The sequence continues at coordinate 3,237 of WFRA01000381.1, forward strand.
TGGACAAGATCTGGCCACGCTACTGGTCAAAAACGGATATGCCCGCTCGCACGGTGTCCGCCGGGCGCTACCGGACGGCACGCACCGCGACGAAGCCACCGCTCGCCTCGACGATCAGGAAACCGTTGCCGTCCTGACCCGCAAAGGCATCTGGTCGGAAACCAACCCGAAACGGCTCGTCGAGCTACGTGCCGACGCCCGCCTAGAAGAGGCCGAGCTGCAAGCCCTCGTCAATCCGCCGCCCCCCACCGGCACCATCAACATCAACACCGCCACGGCAAAAGAGCTTGAGTCCATCAAAGGCGTCGGTTCCGTCACCGCCGGACGCATCATCGACTTGCGCCCCTTCGTCGGCCCGCAAGACCTGCTCCGCATCCCCCGGCTATCCTCCGCCACCCGCTCCAACATTGCCGCCAGCGCGATCTACCAGTAGAGGTCGGCAAGCCTTCCGCCGGCCATAGACGGCGACGGGAAAAACACCTTCCAAGGATTGGAAACCGACAGGCGGATTGTGGTATAAAACGGCATGTTGAAATTTTTCAAGATGCTGGTTGGGATGGTGCTACTGCCCATGTGCTGGGCGGTTTCGATGGCGGTCTATTCGCTCTACCGGAATTCGGTCGATCCGGCGGCGGGCGGATTCGCGGGGTGGGCGCTGCCGATTGGTTTTCTGCTTTGGATCGCCCTCTTTTTTCTGCTGCCGCGCCCGTTCCGCACCTATGTGCTGGGCCACGAACTAACGCACGCCATGTGGGCGCTAATGATGGGCGGGCGCGTGGGAAAAATGAAGGTCGGCAAGGAGGGCGGCCATGTGGAGGTGAGCAAAAGCAATTTCCTGATCACCCTTGCGCCCTACTTTTTTCCGTTCTACACCTTTATCGTAATCGCCCTCTATTTCCTGGCGAGCATCTGGCTGGAGGTGGAGGCCTACCGGGCGTGGTGGCTGGGGGCGGTGGGGTTTACTTGGGCGTTCCACGTCACCTTCACGATCCACATGCTCGCGCAGCGCCAGCCGGATGTGCAGGAGCACGGCAAGATCTTTTCCTACGCGGTCATCTATCTGATGAACGTGCTACTGATCGGCATCTGGATGGTGCTGGTGGGGTCTCCAAGGTTTGGACAATTCGGCGAGCTGCTGGTTGGGGAAAGCAAGGCGGCTTATATCCAAACCTACCAAGCCTGCACGTCGGCCTATACCTTTGCAGAAAAGCGTATCCGGCAAGCCAAAAAATGAACCCCGACTATCCCTGGAGTTCGAGCAGCTCGGGGGCGACGCGCCAAACCATGCCTTCGGGCAGGCAGGAGGCCTGCGGATTTCCGATTAGGGCACCTGTCCGGTGCCCCTAATCGGAAATATCTTTTCCCTCCGATGGAACAAGAGCCAACGAAATCTGTACCGCAAACTCGCAAGTACATCCCGCGTCCGCATCTGGAATCAAGACAAGCCCTCCGACCGGCAAAATACTGATCCAGCAACCCGGTCGGGACACTTTGGTCATCTTAAAATCATCACCCGTCTTCAGATCATACATTATTGGATTTCCCTCCCGCCCGAAAACACAGTTTCGCGAAGCGGTTTTGGGGGCGCAATTGCTCGATTTTCTCCACTTCCAGCCTTTGTACAACCGACCTGTTTTCACACTCATCGCAAAATTCGGGCCGTACAGGATGCCGTTCATAATGGTGGGGTGCTGAACGGCCTCGCCATGTCCGCTATTCAAATCATAATCCCGCACAGGAGCACCCTCCCGTTCCCATATTTTTTTTCCTGTCCTCAGATCATACGCAAAGACGCGATATCGGATTCGCTTCACCTGATCCGGTTTTCTCCTTCCCTCCCGCTCCTTCGGAGAGGTGTCCCGGGCAAAGGAGCCCGTCAGCAAAACAACCCCATCGGATATACTCTCATACAAGACATCCGTGATATGCCTCATCTGGAGATGTTTCCGCCACACCATCCGCCCGTTCGCCAGATTCAGTGCCACCAAATCGGCGCTGATCAGCAGATCCTTCAGCTGTCCCCTGCCCGATTCATAGTCCAGACGGAAACGGCTCTCCACGAAAACAATTCTTTTGTCTGCAATTGATATTGTTGGATTCAGAACAACCTTCCCCGAGGAGTGATAAACCCACTGCAACTTTCCACTTTTTTGGTCGAGGCCAAAAAGAGCGGTGCTACAAACCACCGGGCGGTTGTTTCCCCAGACCATTCGGGAGGCTCCCTTTATGTCGTATCTCCGGACCTCCGACCTCGGACTCTCCAAACTGCCAAAAATAAACCCGTTTGTGCTTGCCAGATATCCCCACGCCATCTTCCGGGCTTGCGGAAACAGTTTGTTGACATCGTAGCGCCGGATCAATTTTCCGCTCTGCGCATCGTACTCCAGGCAATCGCTTCCCGCTGCAACCAACAGGCTGTCATCTAGCGCCACCATATTTCCGCTGTCAAAATAGGCTCCCACCCGGCTAAAATTGGCTATTTCCCTTTCCCAAAGAATCGTTCCGTTATACGCATCCAGCGCATAGCAGTAGTCCCGCCCGGGAATAAAAACATACCCATTCCTATATACTGAGGCCGAATTCTTTCCGTGCCGGTCAACCATCCGCTCAGGCCCGGGTTCGCCATACCACTGGATCTCAACGGGGCCGTATTTGATCAGACGGTCTCCGCTGCATGCCGTATTGGCGGGGTTTGCATAAAAATGGGTCCACTCCCCGGCACCGGGCAAAGCCGGTTTGATCCACTTCAAAAACCCAGATCCATTCTGCCGAACCAGTTTCTGGTTCGGGAAAATATCCGGTTTCCAGCCCTGCACATCCCGTTGCACAGGGAGAAGCAATATTCCGCCCGCCGGGCGAAGCAACCGCTTCGCTTCCTCCGCAGGGAATGCCTCCAGATCGCCTGCCTCTTTTTCCGAGGTCACCAGATTGGCTATATATTTCTGATACGGCAACGAGCCATCCGTTATGCAATGGAAAGCAATGCGCGACCGGAAGTCGCCCCGATCAAACTTTTTCCGCAACCGGTCGATCCGCTCCGGATCTGAATCCACTGCGATCACCTGATAATCCGTGCCATACAGCAATTGCGACAAAACGGAACCATTCTTCAGCCCCAAAACAAAGGCGTAGCCTTTTGCCCCCTTCAGCGACGAAAAAACTGATTCCGGTTTTACCTCCTCCACGGATGCCCCCGGGTCAAACGCCTTCAACTCCACCGCCCTTTCTCCGCTCTTCGGACCCAGGCAATAAAACCATCCCGTGGATGTGGCCAGATAAACCCGCTCCCTGCTTAAAACAATGTCCGCAATCGGATCCCTGACGGAAATTCGGGAAACCTCTTTTCCATCTTGCGCATTCAATACCACCAAATCCCGTTTACATGCCACAAAAACAGCATCGTCCGACAACACAAGCGTAGACGCATCTGGCAACGGAACAGACCACAGCTCAGCCCCCTTCAAATCTATCTTTTCGGAGGGCTTTTCTTTCGGGAAAAGAGCGCGGTCAAACACTTTTACCATACCCTCTTGAATGAGATAGGCGCGATCGTCCTTCACAACCATCTGCTTGGCGTGGAAACGAAAAATAGAGGTCCCGTATGCGTCAAAAAGATCAATCGAACAATCCTCGCTCGGCCCCGAAGCCAACTGATTGCCAAGTAGCACGCCAAAGGTTCCGCCGGGCTGGATCTGGCTCCAGACCTTGACGAGGCCCAGTTTCCGAGCGTTGCTACCATCCTTTTTCAGCAGGGTATGAAAAGGGGTGCGCCCTGACGGGATAAAGAGTTTTGTTTCGTCAGCCAGCATATAGCCCTGCGGAACAAAATCGACCTTCCGCTCCCAGAGTAGCTTCCCCGAATAGGTCGAGACAGCATACACATAGGTTCCCTGCTCCGGGAAGACCCCCGCACCAAAGTAGATCGTTCCTCTACCCAAAACAAAACCGCACCGGATCGGCCAGCGCGATATGATCCGCCCGTTTCCGGGCAACCTGCGATCCTTCGGTCCCGCCCTAAACTTCCATTTCAATTCCCCACTCTTCGCATCCAGGCAGTAGAGAAAACCGTCGTCGGAACCGAAAAAAACCAGCTCTTCGACATACACTGGTGCCAGACGGATCGGCCCTTCCGCCATAAAACTCCAGAGCCGCGCACCGGTTTTCGCGTCTAGGCAAATCAACTGGTCACTCGGAGTCGATGCATAATACAACCGACCATTTCCAAGGACTGGATAAAAGGAACGGTCAAAATCCACAGCTGAACTAATCTTTAGTCGCTGTGCCTGATTTCTTCTTGCCGCCTGCCAAGTCGGACGGGGTTCAAACTCGGTACAGTAACGCCACTTCATCTCCAGCGGCAACCCGACCTCCCCCCTGAAAATGCAACTTCGGCTCTGATCCCCCCGAAAGGTGTTCCAATCCTCGGAAAAATTCGATCCTGCCGATGCCCCCGAAACATGAACACCCAATCCCGCAAAAAAAACCAACACCCATTGCTTCACAAAAAACCTCCATAGCGACCCACAACAAAAAAATAGCAGCAGTCACACCCGCAAAAAACAATCCTCTTTTCCGCAGCTTGCATTCCGAGCCTGTCTTCTGGCCCGGCCTACTTCGGCGGGAAGGTACATAAAACCGGATCGGCATCTTTCACAAGCCGAAAAGAGAGAGTAGCAGGGAAGTGCCGTTGGTACAGCACCAATCCAGAGTCCCTTTTTGCCAGCCAGAACCCGGCGGATGCCGAGAAACACCGTCGGCGGTGCGCCAAAGGCGGCTAGGGAACAGGCCCGCTATCCCTGGAGTTCGAGCAACTCGGGGGCGGCGCGCCGGATCATGCCTTTGGGCAGGCCGGAGGCCTGCGGTACAATTTCCGTATCACCCGCATCTTGCGGGCTTCGGAGCCGCCAGGATGGCGGCGGCACGAACTGTATCGCAGGCGTCCCGCCTGCCTGGACGGTATCGAGCAAGGCTTTAACCAAGGCCATTCAGGACGGATACCTACTCCGTGGTTCATCAGCTCCAGCATCAGACAGGAGAGCGAATCGTAGGTGTAGATCTTGCGGTTGATGAGCGGGTCGGAAACATCGCGGTGCTCCTCGCGCCGTAGCCTGCCAAGCTTCTCGCCCTCGCCCGTGCCATCACATTTACTCGGATGCCAAAAACCGTTCCAATGATTGGAACTTGCACATATCGCCCTTCGGGCGGGCTTCCCTGATTCGCACGCCGGTGTATCTGGCCGTAGGATGAGGCTCTGCCTCGTCTTGGGGTGCACAAGAGAGTCGAAACAGAGTTTCAACCTACGATTGCGAGGCTCTGCCTCGTCTTGTGCCGCACGGAAGTCGAAGCAGAGGTTGCCTGTCGGCTCGTTTCGCGTCAACCTACGCATACACCTGCATCCATCCTTTTATCCAACCAATCCAACTCCCCTATTTCCTACCCGGCGGCGGCGCGAAAATTCACAAAAGGAAACGGCACATCCAGAATCCCCAGACGGTCCAATCCATCCCCGCGGCGATAGGCCACGCTCCCCATCCGCAGCACAGCATCGGGAATCCCCTTGCCATGCCCACATATTTCGATATTCTATACAGCTCATAAGTCAAATGAAAACTTGCCCGATACCGGTTCAAAAAATGCAACTCTATGGAAGCTGAAAAACGAAATAACGAATTAGGCGATTCCTTTTTTCTTTTTGCTTGCTGGAAGAAAAGAAGCTATCAAAAAGAAGAGTCGATGAGCCGAATATAAAATATCGGACGCGACCCCTCTGATAAATCGTTGATATAAAAATGCATGTTGTCAATTTCATTAAAAACTGCTTGGCTTTCGGGATTATCGGTGCAGCTATTGCGCTCCCCGCTTCACTTGTCTGGAATTATTTCAGGCCATGGGCAGAGGGTATCGACCTGATCAAACAAACACATCCCGAACAACTTTTTATTCCCCTCTCTGGTAGCAGTAGGTCGATAAAACATAATGATACCTGGATGGAAGAATATAGAAGTCGAACATATCTACTTTTACCGGAGAACATCCAAGTTACTCTACGCAAGGAGAAGGACAAGGAAATTCAATATTCTGAACACACAGGAGGATTAGCCCCCTTTGCCACATTAATAATCACCATCTACACTCTCTTTTTTTGGCTTGGATTGACAAAATTTCGTGAGAAAACAAAATAAGCAGCCCCAACAAACACTCCACTTGACGGTGAAAAAAGCCCTATTTTGAGGGCATGCGTTTTGCGCACCGAAAGTGAGGTTCAACCCTGCAGGAAAAACATGAAAAAACAAATATTAATTATTCCACTCGTTTTGCTCGTTAGTGGCTGCACTCATCTTAGCAACCAAAATGCTGATGCCCATCCAGCAAATACAACTGTTGAGGCAAACTCATATTTTGCACATTTGAGTTCTTTGTTAAGCCGAAACAATTTATCTGTTCTCCCCAAAAATCCCGATCAAGATGTCAACCTGATTGAGGTTGAGAAGGGAGCGGCAGGCGTATCCTTTGGCACAACCGTGGATGATGTTGTCGCAGTATGGGGCAATCCATCCGGGTTTATGATAAGGGATATTCGAGATGACTGGGATATGTACATCGGTGCATGTCGGTTTGGGTTCCTTGGGAACGAATTGGTCTACGTCAGTATTCACAGAGTCACGATACCGGATGCCTATTTCGCAAACGGCATCAATTTTAAATCCTCGATTGAGGATGTGTTGAGTGCCTTTGGAAAACCGATCAAAGCAACCGATTACAACTATATATTCAGAGATGGCAATGGTTATGTCACTAAGTTTCATTTCATGCCCGACTCTAAAAACAAGGGAACAGAACAATTAATAGCTATAGCTGTTTCTCATCCTGATGCAGGTAAATAACGATTTGGTTATGGCAAAGAATCAGCTAATTTGAAGGTTCATCGCAATCTAGTGACCGGGCATGATACACTTGAAATAAAAGAGGAATCCGACACGTTGGAACCGCAACCAATCCGGCCATCGAGGCCGACTAGCGGACACCTGCCCTGAATGGGCTGGCGGGGAGGCCGGCGGCATTGACCAGGTTGCAGCCGGGGTTGGGCGCCCAGCCGTAGCGGAGAGCGACGGGATGCGAAACCTTTTCGGAGCGCAGCACCACGGCGCCATCCTCGATTGTCGCCCGGGCCGGATGGTAGATGCCGTCTTTCCCGGCAAGCTCGAATCCCGAAACCTCCGTTCCCTTGGCCGGACGTAGCCCATCGGAAAAATCAAACGATACCCGCGCCGTCGCGCCCTCCACCCGGAAGGCCTTGAACCGGGGGCCGGAATAGGGAATGGACTTCCCGTAGGTTTTTGCAAGCGCCAGCCGGGCGAGGCGGTCGCCGACGGGCCGCTTGTTTTTGGGATGGACGGTGCGGGGATCGCCGACGTCGATGGTCACGGCCATTCCGGTGTTTGGAACTTCTTTCGAAACCTCCCGCTGCATTTCGCGGAAAGCCATCCAGTTGTGTTTGGCAAAGTCTGGAAGCTGGACAAAGTAGAAAGGGAAGTCGCCCTGCGCAAACTGCCGCCGCCAGTCGGCAATCAGGGTTTCGAGCCCGGCGCGCGCCCAATCCTCGGGCAGCGCCTTCATTCCGTCGGTGGCCGTTGCATTGGATTCGCCCTGATACCAGATCACCCCGCGAATGGGGAATTGTTCCAAGGGCTGGATGGCGGCGCGATAGAGGAAGGTTGGCTGGAAGGGATGGCCGGGCATGGCGGTTGCCGGATGTTCCAGCCAATTCTTGAGCTGCAACCGCGCGCGCCCGCGCGTCCATTCCGAAATGGCGGGATTGTCGAGCCAGCAACCGTTGTCGGCCACCTCGGGCAGCAGCAGCGGATTGGCGCGCAGGGACGCTTCGGAGATAAACGCTTCGCAGGGCGCGCCACCGATCGCGACATGGACAATGCCGACCGGAACGCCCAGCTCTTGCTGGAGCTGCTTGGCAAAAAACCAGGCGACGCCCGAAAAATCGGCGGTGGACTCCGGCGAAGAAACCGCCCAATTGCCCTCGTAGAATTTTTCGGGTGTACAGCGCGCCAGCTCCTCTTCCGAAAAGGAAACCTTGCCCTTGCGCACCGTCCGCCGATAGTCCAGCAGTCGGAGGTCGGGGTTGTCCGAACGGGCAATTTCCTTTTTTCCGCCCCAACACATTTTGAGCGGAAGCTCCATATTGGATTGCCCGGCGGCGATCCAGACCTCGCCCACCATCACATCTTCAAAGCGCACCGTTTTATCCGGAGATTGGAACTCCAGCAGGTACGGTCCGCCCGCCTTCATCTCTGGCAACCGGATTTCCCAGCGCCCATTCTCGTCGGCCACTGCCTTTCCGCTTTTCCCCGCAAACCGGACGGCGACCGGCTCGCCGGGATTGGCCGTACCCTGAAAGCAAAGCTCCTTGCCGCGTTGCAGCACCATGTGGTCGCTGTAGACATACGGGAGCTTCAATCCCCCAAAATCACCATTCAGATAGGGTTTGATCCGCTTGAACGTCTCCCGGGCGATAACCTCCTGCCCTTTCGTATTTGGATGGATTCCGTCCGATTGAAAAAGGCCGGGACGGCAAACCAGCGGCGAAAACAGGTCCAGCCCAACGGCACCCGTTGCTTTGGCCACGCGCTCCAGATCTGCGCGCATCACAAAGGCGGTATCCCATTTGTGGCATTTGTTTGCCGGATAGAGCGGCGCCAGCTTGGTCCAGATAAAGATTCTGGGATGCGACGGCAACTCCCGGTAGGCGTGTAGCAGCTCCAGATAGTCCGGGACAAACTCGGCGGCATGTCCGGAACGGTAGGCGTCCATGTCGTTGATCCCCAGGTTGCAGACCACCACATCCGGCAGGAATTCCAATGATTGGACATATTCATCCTGCTTGATAAAAGCACGCCACCCCTTCCCGCGCTTCGAACTTTTGATCACGCCCCGGCCGGAGCTTCCAAAATTCCGCACCTCATATCCATCGCCCAGCAAAACTTGCAGACGGGCGGGATAGGAATCGGCCTCGCGGTTTTCGATCCCCTTACCATAAGTGATGCTGTCGCCGATGCAGGCCACCCTCACCTTTTCCACCCTCACCTTTTCCTCCGCCACCGAAAAACCGCACAGCAGCAGACCCAGAACCAATCCATGTTTTATTTTCATCATACCTTTCCTGTCATTTCCATTATTTCAATCGCAGTAATCGTAGGATGAGGCTCCGCCTCGTCTTGTGCCGCACGGAAGTCGAAGCAGAGCTTCAACCTACAGGAACCACGTATTTTTCTGATCGCTAATCGCGCGAATCGCACGAATTTATATTTTCCAACGCTCTACTTGATTCGCGCAATTAGCGATCCAAAACCCTTCAAGCGGACAAGATGGCCTCGCAACTTTTCATGGCCATGAGGCACATGCGGGGCAGGTGGAACGGGCCTTTCCAGATGTTGCCCTTGAGCGGAACGGAGAGGCGGCCGTCGCGGTGGAGATAGCCGAACCATTCGCCGTGTTCGCGGTCGGGGAAATGGCTGAACGCCCAGTCGTGAACCTGCTGGTGCCACTGCGCATATTTTTCGTCGCCGGTAAGCTCGTAGGCCATGAGGGTGGCGATGACGGCTTCGTTGTGCGGCCACCAGAATTTCATGTCCTGCCAATATTCCTGAACCGGAAGCCCCTTCACATCGCGGAAATAGAGGATGCCGCCATGTTCCTTGTCCCAACCGATTTCCCACATCCAGTCGAGCATTTTCAAGCCAAGCTTAAGCAGCTCCGGATCGTTGCCGCGCAGCTTGGATTCGAGCATGACGAACCAAGCGCCTTCGATGGCGTGGCCGGGATTAAGGGTGCGTCCGTCGAAGTGGTCGATCAATTCCCCGTTGGGGCCGACGACCTCCATGACGGCTCGGTATTCCTCGTTCATGAAGTAGGTTTGAATCTCGTCAATCCACCCGTCGATCTGGGCGGTAAAGGAATCGTCGCCCAGATTTTTGCGCAGCTCCTGGGCGGTGGCGATTCCAATCATTGGAAATCCCATTCCGCGCATGGGGCGGTTTTGGGGATCGATTTTAGGGGGTGCCTCGTGATTGAGGAAAATATCGAAGCAGTCGCGGGCTTTTTGGGCATATTCCTCCTTGCCGGTCGCCTTGTGGCAGGCGGCGAAGGCGATGGCGGCGAAGGATTCGGAATAGGCGTAGCGGCGCTTGCGCACGGGCTTGCCCTCGCGGTCGACGATGAAGAACATGCGCCCGTCGGTGTCGAAGCAATGGTTGGAGAGGAAGGCCGCGCCGTGTTCGGCAAGCTCCAGCCACTCTTCGCGTGGCTCGACTTCGTTGTAGAGCGTGGCGAGCGTCCAGGTGAATCGCCCCTGGTGCCATACGCCCTTGTCGGTATCGACCACCGATCCGTCGCGATCGAGGCAAAACATGAAACCGCCCTGTTCGCGATCCACGCAATGCCTTGTCCAGAAGGGAATGATGTCGTTCAAAAGGTCGTTGCGGTAGATATCGCGGTATTTTTCAAATTTTTCCATTTGCTACACCTTTTTTTTGGATCGCCAATCGCGCTAATCACGCGAATTCGTTCTTTTTATGTGAGAACGATTCGCTCCCATTCGAGTTTTTCGGGTTGCCGAAGTTAACCAGAATCCCAAGCTTCATTCCAGTAGCCCGCAAATAGTTCAGGACCTGCCCCCTGTGTTCGTCGGTCAATGAGGAAACCGCTTTGAGTTCCACTACAATCTTTCCAAAACAAATCAGATCGGGAATATAGGTTTGCTCAAGAGGATACCCTTTGTATTCCAAACCCAACTCTTTCTGGGGATCAAAAGGAATTGACTGAAAACCAAGTTCCAACTCCAGGCATTCCTGATAAACAGCCTCGTGAAAACCAAACCCCTTCTCGTTATAGACCTCCATGCAGGCACCAACTACCTTGTATGATTCTTCCTTATAGACAAGCTCAGCCATTGCCATTCCTCCTTAATCCATTCGCGAATTGTTTCGGTGTTGAGTTACTATGTCAAACTGGTTCAAATCTTCCATTCGCGAAGTTGGCTGATTCGCGATCCGCCTCTTTTTTTGATCGCTAATCGCGCGAATCACGCGAATTGTTTCGGTGTTGAGTTACTATGCCAAACTGGTTCAAATCTTCCATTCGCGAAGTTGGCTGATTCACGATCCACTTCTCTTTCATTTTTTTTGATCGCTAATCGCGCGAATCACGCGAATTGTTTCGCTGTTGAGTTACTATGCCAAACTGGTTCAAATCTTCCATTCGCGAAATTAGCGGAATTCGCGATCCACTTCTCTTTCAATTTTTTTGGATCGCTAATCGCGCGAATCACGCGAATTTCTCAATCTGGATTGCTCATTTTTTATTCAACGTTTTCCAGGTCAGGCCGTCGATGGGTTTGCGGTCGCGGAAGAGCAGGCTGGCGATGTGCGCCACGAACGTTGCGACAACCAGCACAATCACGGGATAGAGCGACCAGTGGAGCGAGGTTCCATGCTTCACGAAGTAGAGCACAATGCTACTGGCGACAAAGCCGGAAAGAGCCCCCCACCCCGTGACACGCGTGGAAAAGATCCCCAGGAAAAAGAACATGCCGAGGCCGCTGACCAGCAGGCCGACGACCATACTGAACATTTCAAAGACGGGCAGATCCTTCATCATGTAGAGCGCGTAGGCAATCAGGATTCCAAGTACGCCAACCACCACCGTCGAGATGCGGGCGACCCGCATGGCTTTGCGGTCGTCGGTATTTTTGCCGAAGCGCTGGTAGAAGTCGGTGGTGATGGCGGTGGCGGCGGAGTTGATATTGGAGGAGAGCGTGGACATGGTGGCCGAGAACACCGCCGCAATGAGCAGGCCGGAAAGCCCGACGGGGAGCTTCTGCATGATGAAGAAGGGGAAGATCTGGTCGCTCTTGTTCATGGAGACATCCAGCAGCTCCGGGTGGCCGTGGTAGTAGGCGTAGAGGCCGGTCCCGATAAAGTAGAAGAGAATGGAGACAGGGATGCAGGCAATGGCATTGAACCAGATGCTCTTGGTCGCCGCCTTTTCGTCCTTGGTGGTGATGTAGCGCTGGATGACGGATTGGTCGCTGGTGTAGGTGAACAGATTGGAGAGCAGCCCGCCAAGGAGCAGGAACCAGATGGTCGGCCTGTCGAAGGCAAAGGCGGTGTCGATGATCTGGAACTTGGAGTTTTCGACGCCCAGATGGACAATCCCCCCCACCCCGCCATCCACGCCGGATGCAATATAGAGGAAGGCGATCACCGCGCCGGATATCAGGACAATGCCCTGGATAAAATCGCCCCAGATCACGGCCTCGACCCCGCCCATGGCGCAGTAGACGATGGTGACGATCCCGATGCCGAAGATGCAGAGCACAATGTCGATGCCGGTGATGGCTTCGAGTGCCAGCGCCGGGAGGTAGGAGACAATGCCGATCCGGACAATCATGAAAAGGATAAAGACCGTGCTAGCCAGCATCCGGCACGACAGGTTGAAGCGCATCTCCAAATATTCATACGCCGAGGTGACATTCAGGCGGCGGTAGAACGGCAGGTAGTATTTGATCACGATCGGCTGGGAAAGCGTGATGGTGATGGCGAGCAGGAAGATGGCCCAGGTGCCGGAGTAGGTCATTCCCGGAATGGCCATAAAGGAGATCGAACTGAGCATGGTTGCAAAGATGCTGACGCCCACCGCCCACCACGGCACGCGACCGCCGCCCTTGAAAAAGTCCTCGGTGCCGCGCTCGCGCTTCATGAAAAAGAATCCGATCCCGAGCATGCCGATCAGATAGGCCACCAGCACCACCCAGTTGACCGCCCCGAAGCTGGCCTGGTGCCGGAGCTCCCCGAGGTATACTTTCGGCGTGCGGACGCCCGGCATGATTTCGCCGTTCACGATCAGGATGCCGCCATCGTCAAGCCCAACGATTCCGGCGCCGCAGTTGGGCGGATAGGGGTAGTCGTCGATGGCCGTCCAGGTATCGGTCACGGTGTGGTAGGCGAGAATCTTTTTGTTCCAGCGGAACGCCTCCGGCGGGCGGGCGGCATTCGCCTTTTTGAATGCGGCCAGCTCCGCCCCCTTGAG
>WFRA01000382.1 GCA_015486775.1 Kiritimatiellales bacterium
GCTGAATGCTGGTTGATTGTTGACAGGGAGGAAGCCTTGGCCTGCTGGTTGGTATTTGCGGAGGAAGCAACAACGGCCTTGGGTGGAGGTGCGCATGCGGATGGCTTGCAACCGCCAATCGCTAGAATGAAGACGACCCCTCCCAAGGTGAATATCTTTTTCTCTCCCACTTTTTTCTCCCACTATACAACCAATTACGGGGGGACGGGCGAAATCTTACGCGGGAAAATGATTTTTTTTGAAAAAACTGGCGCGGCGGTGCTGTAGCCGGGAATCCAACTGCGGATGGACACCGGTTTTTTGCAACGGAAGGCATCTCCAGATCGCGAATCTCGCCAATTACGCGAATGATCCAAGCATGGCTTCGCGAGATTCGCGCAATTCGCGATCCAAAACATTAGACTCCAACCGTTTTGTGGCATATGCAAGAGCCACCGCGCAGCGGCGGCTTTATTTTCCAAGGGTTGGAAGTTCCATGCAGTGGAGCTGGCCATCCCTGTCGAGGAGATAGAGGCGGGTGGCATCGGTATTGAGCGCGGCTTGATCGACCTTGAAGCCGAGGGTGCGCGGGTCGAAGATGGGATAGAGATCGGATTTTAGGGCCATCTCGAGTCCTCCGTCCTCTTTCGGGAAGACCACTCTCGGGTCGGTGGAGATGAACTCTGGATGCTCGATCCCCGTGCGCTCCCAATGGTTTTGGAACACCGAGGCCTTGCCGGTTTCGGCATCGTAGAGATGGAATTGCTGGAACCACAGCTTGCACCAATATTTGCGCTTCCCGCTGCCGGGGGCGGTGAAAGGGATGATCGCCATCGGCGTGCTTTTTGTTTTCTCTATCCAATTTGTGGATATGGCGAGGGTATCCGGGTTAATTGAATGGGATTCAACTTTTTTCGGATTCGATCCTGCAAGGATCAATACGGGCTCCCCTTCGATCCAATCCATAACAATGTCGCAAAAGAACTCTCTTTCCTTCTTTGGCATGGAAGGCGATGGAGAGAGCAGTTTGGTCCAGGTTCCCGTTTCGTATGTTCCAAAACAGGATTCCCAGTTCCCGCCGAAGTAAAGGAATTTGCCCGTTTTATCAAAATCAACAGTCCACCAAGGGAGGTTTGGAGTCCATCTGGCGGAAGATGTAAATACCCTTTTATCGCTTTCAAAGCTGTAGACCTCTACAGTCTTGCCGTCGGCGGTGGCAAAATACCGGCCAAGGGGATCACATCCCAGCGAGCGGTTGTTTTTTTGGCTTGTCAGGAATTCCGACTTTACGCCGCCCTCCGGATCGATCTCGATTTTGTGGATGGCACGGCTGTCCCCCAGATCAAGCGTTGCCAGCAGGTTTTCCGGACGGGTTCCCCGGCAAAGGTTGGCAACCGGATGTTCCAGCGGTACCCTGCAAAGCGCATGGTCGCGCATGTCGTAGAGCCGGAGAATGCCACCTGAGTCCAGCAGGCCAACACAATCTTCGGGCAATAGATATGCATCGGCGATATCCCGCCGGGCAATTCGCTGGCAGGCGCTGAATCCATTGCTGCCGGAACCGGAACCGACATATAGCAGACCATCCCTCGAGAGGGCACAGCACCGGCTTCCTTCCTTTGAAAAGGCGGCAAGCCGAATATTCACCATCGGAAGCGTCGAGGTTTCCCCTCGTTCCGGAAAGCCCCGACCACCATCTTCATCCTTCCCCGAATAAAAGCCCTCCCTTTCAAACTTTTCCATGAAGTGGGCATTCGGCGAAAAAAGCCAGCTGTTTGAAAGCACTGCGCGAGGCCGGTTGTCTCCTGAAAAGGCGATCGCCGGAACCGGATAGTCACGATTGTATATGTAGGCATCGCGAACGAGGTTCGGCAACGTAAACCAGAAAACCAAGGATTGGTTCTGGGTGGTTGGACGGAACAGCAGCTTTTGCTCGTCGGGGGAGAGGGCCAGCAAGGTGGCGTTCGCCTTCCCGCCACGCAGCAGCCTGTTGAAATAGGTCCCATGCCCAGCAGCGAGCCAGCCGAGGCACTGCTTGTTTTCAAGATCGAACCAGCCAATGGTTTGCGGCCCGAGTGCGATGGCGGCATGGGTTTGCGCCCGGTCAAGCAGGATTCCGGTGATTGGAAGTTTCCGCCCTTCGGAAGCCATCCATTTTTCCACTGCGGGGCGGTCGATGTTGTATTCCTCGGGCAGCGGGGGATAGTCGAGCTGGCTTGTGTCCAGCACGGGCTTCCAACCCCTGGAGGTTTTGCAGTAGATCTTTGATCCGCTACCGATCCAGAGCGAGCCGTCGGTGCCTTCGCAAAACGCCTGCCGCCCTTCGATCAGGCAGGGGAACTCCACGGTTTCCACCACCGAGCCGGGGGTAGTCCGCTTGCCAAATTTGAAGTCGTGGATGGCGACCCGCGTTGCGGGGTCGTAGCCTGCGTTGGGGTTCAGGCAAACCTTGGCCGCCTCCCGCGCACCGACAACCCAGACGCAGTTGACCTGGCGCGACGGCATGGTGCCAAGCGGTTGCCCCACCCCCGAATCCACCGCCCCGCGATAGGGATCCATGGCGGCGGCGACGCGGACATCGAGCAGGGTGCCGGGGTCGAGCGATTCCATTCCATACTGGTCGTGCAGCTGCCAAAAGGCCGCAACGGTGGCCTCGTAGTTTTGTTCGCCATAGTAGGCCGAGACGAGGTTGACCAGGCTTTGCCGGTGCTCCTCTTTTGTTTTTCGCTGCTCGGAGCGAACCATGAAGAAGGCCGCGGCAAAGATGAGCAGCAGGACGGAGCCGAGCAGGCGGGCGGTGAGGAGGAGCTTCCGGATCCGCTTTTTGTGGGCATCGCGCTCGCGAATGGCCCTGGCAATCCTATCGAGCAGTTCGCGGTGGACGGGGTCGGAGGGGTCGAGCAGGGACTGGGCGAGTTCAAGGTCGTTGTTGTCGTAGGCGCAGCGGGCATATTCCACGGCGGCCTCGATCCGCAGCCGTTCGGCATCGGGGTTTTCCGGCCAGAGTTCGGACGCTTCGCGGAAGCCGTAGATGGCGCGGCTGAAGAGGTCGTAGTCCTTCGTCTCCCTTGCCCGGAAGAGATGAACCTTGGCATTTTCCGCCAGCAGGAGGCTTTCGGAATGGGCCCGGTATTCGCGGATGGCCTGCTGGAACTTCCGGACACTGGAAAACCGGTCGGCCGGGGCGGTGGCCATGGCCTTGAACGCGATGCGCAGGAGCTCGCCGTCGCCCTCCACCGGTTCGATGTGGTTTTCCGAGGCGAGGTTGATGCAGAGGACGGGATCCTTTTCCCGGCGCGGCGGATGGCCGGAGACGATGTGGTAGAGGATGGCGCCGAGCAGGTAGACATCGCTGGTTTCGCCCAGGCGGTTGGTGTCGCCCCGGGCCATTTCCGGCGGCATGTAGGCGGGCGTCCCGCAGAAGGAGGATTCCGCGCTGAGCGCCCCCGCTTCGGCGGAACCCGCCATGGCGCACGATGCGCCCCAGTCCATCACCATGGTTTCGCCAAATTCCCCGAGCATGATGTTGTGCGGCTTGAGGTCGCGATGGAGGATGCCGCGCGAATGGGCGAACGAAATGGTGTCGGCCACGCGCAGGAGGATATCGAGGTTTTCGTCGAGCGTCTTTTCCGCCATCAGCTCCGACCACGGGAAGCCCTGCACCTCCTTCATGGCATAGAAGAGATTGCCCTCGGCATCGACGCCCAGGTCGTAGACGGGAATTACGTTGGGATGTTCGAGATGCCCCGTCACCACGGCTTCGGCCATCAGGGCATCGGCGGCCATGGCGGAACCCTTTCGCCCGGGCTTGACCATCTTGATGGCGACCTCGCGGCCGAAGGCGGTCTGGTTGGCGGCATAGACCACCCCCATGCCGCCGGCCCCCAGCTCTTCGCCGAGTTCAAAGTCGGGCGGCGAACCGCTGTCGGCTTCTAGGGACCGGAAATGCGGCACGGTTTTTTTTCCGGACATTGGAAAAGTTCCGGAAGGAACCCGGATGGAGTCCTCGGCGCCATGGCCGGGCGGGATCGACTCCCGCCACAGCGTTAGCGTTGCCTCCCAATCCCCAAGTTGCCCTTGGTTATCCATGTATAAAGAGTAAGGGAATCAGGCTGCGCTTTAAAGTGAAACGGAGAAATAATTTTGTTCTTCCGGGAATTTTATGGCGGGCGGTCGCGGGAGGGGCATCGGAGCCCCGGGAAAAGCAAGGTTGCGCAAACAATCCTCCCGCGTATCGCCGGCATCCTGCCGGCCCTGGGTGCCGGAGCAGACAGGAATGTCCGCTCCACGCGGAGCAGCCGGTTGGCTCGAAGAAAACGTTCCGGTTCCGGCTTTACAGAGACTGGTATTTGGACTAGAAAGAAGACTGTATAAAGTACCGAAGGAGGTGCCATGACTACCCTTCCAGCACAAGAGGTCAAGCGCCGGGGAATTGGCGCGGTGGATGAGCTGCTCGCGAGAGAACCGGTCCATATTGTCAAAAACAACCGGCCAACATATGTGGTTCTTTTTGAAGAGGACTACCAGTCGATGATGGAGGATCTGGCCCTGGCGCGCATCGAAGCCTCGGAAGCCGACGTTGCGGCGGGGCGCGTCCGCCAAGGCGGTGTCGCCGAGCTGATGAAGGAGCTGGACGAAGCGGAGACCGATTGATGGTTCAGCTGGTCTGGACAAATACCTTTTCGCGCACCGCCCGGAAGTTCCAGAAAAAGAATCCCGGGTTGCGGGGCGAGTTCGAGCGGACGCTAAGGCAACTGGAAGAAGATCCCGGCCACCCCAGATTGCGCCTGCACCCGCTGAAGGGTCGCCTGGAAGGCAAGCACTCCGTCTCGATGACCTACAGCCATCGGATTGTCCTTGTGCTGGCACTGGAAGAGGGGAGGATCGTGCTGCTGGATATCGGCTCGCACGACCAGGCGTACCGCCCGTAGTCTTCGGCGCCGTGGCGGAGGGGGGAAGCAAGAGCGCAAGGAACACGCTAAACGCGCTTGACGCGCAAGGAAGCCGACCCGATCTGGATCTCGTCGCCGTTGCACAAATCTTCAAAATCAATCGGCTTCCCGTTAAGGCGGGTGCCGTTTTTGGAGCCGACATCGCAGAGGCGCACCAGGTTGCCGATGGATTCGAGGCGGCAATGCACCCTGGAAACGCCTTCGCCGTCCAGCCGGAAGTCGGCCTTCTCCCCGCTGCCGATCGTGATGGGCAGGGCGCACATGCAGGCATTGAGCACCTCCCGTCCATCCTGCTCGAAAACCACCACGCCCTTGCGGTCGAAATAGTCGCCGCGCGACTCGATGGAGAGGCGCACCTTTTCCAGGCTCCATTCGCGGGTTGCGGCGAACACGTCCGCCGTGTCGGCGCCCTCCTGCAGGTTTTCGATAATCTGCGTGTCGGAAAGCCCGGCCGCCCCTTCGCTTCCATGCATGTCCATCATAGCCCTCCTTTCATTCGCCGTTGCGGATCTTTCCGACCTCTTCCCGGAGATAGTTCAACACCCGGTGCTTCACCGCATAGACGGCATTTGCATCCAGCGAGGTTTCGTTGGCCACATCCTTGGCCGATTCGCGATCCAGCACATAGCGCTGGAAAATCCGGAGGGTTTCGTCGCCCACCCGATTGCGGACGCGCTCCATGGCGGTTTCGCAAAGCGCTTTTTCCCACTCCTTGCGCCAGATTTCCTCGTCGCTGGCCGCCTCGTCCACCAACATCCGCTCGACATGCCTCCGGTATTCCTTCGAGGTCTTTTGCCGGTTTTGCTTCCGGCGGAGATGGTCGATCACCGTGTTGCGCGTGATGGTCTTGAGCCATCCCCGGAAACGACCCTTTTCCGGCGAATAGTCGAACCGGAC
>WFRA01000383.1 GCA_015486775.1 Kiritimatiellales bacterium
ACCTAGAAATCCGTTCTGGAAAGGCCATCCTGAGCCTCAATCGCATCCGGGCGGCCACCGCGCCCCTCGAAGAACCTCTTGCCGGAAAAGACCTGCGCATCCGCCTAGGCGAGCAGACCGACCCGCCCGCGCCGGGCTTCGCCGGTGCCATCGGCTCCCTGAAGCTCCTGCGGCAATAGCCGAGGGCACGCGCAGGTTGGGAATCGGCACCGGACGGTTTTCCACGCCGTTCGGAATCATCGATGACGTGGAACCTGCCGAACGGGGTTCGGCCGGGGCGGTTTCATAGCGTTTCTTTCGTTTGGGTTTGACATTTTGCGGGATCATCATATTCTAACATTCTAATACGACAAAACAAGTGGAGCAAACCGATGAACACATTGACTCTCCGAGAACGGGCGGAACTGTTGCGGCAGCTCGGGCATCCGGTCCGGCTGGCCATTCTGGAAGAACTGATGAAAGGCGGAAAATGCGTGACTGACATCCGCGATTTGCTGGAGGTTCCGCAACCCAACGTTTCCCAGCACCTGACCGTATTGCGCCAGCAACGGATCGTGGATTTTTCCGAGGATGGGAAACTTCGCTGCTACTACCTCCGGCGCCCCGCGCTGGTACAGGCTCTTTTCGAGTTTATTTCGGGACGCTATCCCGAAGAGACCCAAAATAACACCAATAACGGCGGGCAGGTAGCCTGCTGTTCAACCCAAGGGGAATAGAATGAAAACACTGTTTATCTTTAATCACCAGCCGTACGATGGATCGGATGTGACATGGAACGCGCTGCGCCTTACCGAAAAACTAAACGAGGCGGGCGAGGAGGTACGCATCTTCCTGATGAGCGATTCCGTGGACATGGCGCGCGATGCTTGCGTGCCACCGCCGGAATACGACCAGAACCTCTCCGGGATCCTCAAGGGGCTGATCGCCGAGGGCGTTCCCGTCAAGGTGTGCGGCACCTGCATGGCTCGTTGCGGCATCCTGAAGAATCAACCTTACTTCCAGGGAGCGGAAAAATCGACCATGCCCGAGCTCGCCGAATGGATCGCCGAGTGCGACAAGGTGCTGACCTTTTAATCCAATAAAATGAATGCATTTGAAACAGAAGTGGAACGGTACGAGGCATGGTTCGAAAACCATCCCGGCGCCTACCAGTCGGAGCTGGCCGCCATCCGCGAGCTACTTCCCAAGGGGGCGCGCGGGCTGGAGATCGGCACCGGCACCGGGCGTTTTTCGGTGCCGTTCGGGATCGTCGATGGCGTGGAGCCCGCCGCCGCCATGCGGCGCGTTGCCGAAGGTCGCGGATTGAAGGTGCTCGATGCCGTGGCGGAGGATCTCCCCTTTCCAGACGGTAGCTTCGACTTTGCGCTGATGGTCACCACGATCTGCTTCGTCGCCGACCCTCTCGGGGCGCTGCGCGAGGCGTGGCGCATATTGAAGCCGGGCGGACGGATGGTGGTCGGGCTGGTGGATGCCGACAGCGAGCTGGGCAGGAGCTACGAAGCCCGCAAGGCCGACAACCCCTTCTACCGCGATGCCCGCTTCTTTTCCGCTTCCGAAACCATCCAGCTATTGGACGATGCCGGTTTCGGCAACTTTCGCTGCCGCCAGACCCTCTTCCAGTCCTTGGAAAAAACAGACATGCCGGAACCGCCCCGGAAGGGGTTTGGTGAAGGTGGTTTCATTGCCATCGCGGGAGAGCGGCCATGATCGCGCAAATCCAGCTCTGCCTAAAGCACCGCCTGAAGGTGAAGGGGCCGGAAACCCTCCGCTTTGAACCGGGGGTGAATGTGCTGGTCGGCCCGAACGGGTCCGGAAAAAGTACCGTGCTGCGGGCCATCCACCGCTGCGCGGAGTGCCGAACAATCAATCCAGACGACTCGCCGACGCTCTACTTCAATCCGGAAACCATGAACCCGCACCACCCCGACTACTATCCATCCGACGTGCGCGAGATGGTGCTCAAGACGCGCGGCATCTTTTCGTCGCACGGCGAGATCCTGCGGGCGGCGCTCTTTTCCCTGCCGCTGCGCGAGGGGGCAGTGTTCCTTGTGGACGAACCGGAGACCGGGCAGGATCTCGAGGGGGCCGGGCGTATCCGCGAGGGGTTCGACCGAATTGCCGAAAGCGGCGGGCAGATCATTGCCGCAAGCCACCACCCGCTCATACTACGCGGAAGCCACCTCGTCGAGCTGGTTCCAGATTATGCAAAAAAACTACACCGGGCCTTTTGCCCACCCGTTCCAATCCCTGGAAACAAGCGCGATGGATGATCCGCCCAAAAAATTCAAGCCGGCCAACGTGGTTTCCGTGGCATCTGCGCACATGCTACACGATGTCTATTCCTCGTTCTTCGCGCCGCTGCTTCCCCTACTCACGGAAAAGCTGGGCTTCACCTACGCCGTGGCCGGAATGCTTTCGGTGGTTCAGAAATTGCCCTCCCTGCTGAACCCGCTGATCGGCTTCGTGGCCGACCGGTTTGCCGTCCGCTCGGCCATCATCGCCGCCCCGGTGCTGACCATCACGGCCATGGGACTGATCGGGATTGCCCCGAGCACCGCGCTTCTCGCAGTCCTCATGTTCACCTGCGGGATCAGCGCCGCCGTGTTCCACGTCACCGCGCCGGTGCTGATGCGCCGGGTTTCCGGAAACCGAATCGGGCGGGGCATGAGCTTCTTCATGTTTGGCGGCGAGATAGCCCGAACCGCGGGGCCGCTACTGGTCACGGCGGCGGTTTCGTGGTGGGGACTCGAAGGGACGTGGCGGCTGATCCCCCTTGGCTGGGTGGCTTCGCTGCTGATCTTTCTCAACCTGCGAACCATCGACAAAAGGCACATCCACCGCTTCCGAAAAACCGGCCATTCCCCGCTGATAAAAACCCTCCGCGAGGTGGCTCCCTTCTTCGCGCAGGTTGCGCCGATCCTGCTCTTTCGCGGATTTCCGAAAACCGCCCTAACGCTCTTCCTCCCTGCCTACATGGTCGAGAGGGGCTGTTCCATCACGGTGGCCGCCATCGCCCTGGCCTTCCTCGAACTGGCCGGCGCGGGTGGAGTCCTGCTGGCCGGAAGCTGGTCGGACCGCGCCGGAAGAAAACCCATATTGCTGGCCATCATGCTGGTCAGCCCCGTTTTGATGTATCTCTTCACGTATGCCTCGGGTGCTTGGCTCTGGGTTTTGCTGGGGTTCATGGGGCTGGTCTTTTTTGCCAGCACGCCGGTCTTCATGGCGATGATCCACGATCTGGACAGCGACCGCCCGACGTTCGCCAACGGAATATTCATGACCGTCAGTTTTGCGGCCGGTTCCATCGTCGCCCTGTGCGTCGGATTCCTTGCCGATCGCTTCGGCTTTGCGCAAACCTATCAAATTACGGCGGCATTAAGCTTGTGCGCCATTCCGCCAACCCTTTTCATAAGGGATCGGTCGGGAAAATAGAGGAAACGAAAAAATGATTTCTGTCATAAAGCAAACCCTGGTGATCACCGGATTCGTCTCCTTGATGATGCTGGTGATCGAATACGTCAACGTTCTCAGCAACGGCCGCTGGCAGGAAAAGCTGGCGGACCGTCCCTGGGGGCAGTATCTGCTGGCAGCGTTCCTGGGTGCCACTCCAGGTTGTCTCGGGGCATTCGCCGTGGTGGCCATGTATGCCCACCGCCGCATCTCGGTCGGGGCCGTGGTGGCCGCCATGGTTGCCACGAGCGGCGACGAGTCGTTCGTCCTCTTTGCCATGGTTCCGCAAACCGCGCTGCTGCTGACCGGCCTGCTTTTCGCCATCGGCATCGCCGCGGGATTCCTGACCGACCGGCTGGCGGGGCGCAGGCTCACCGACCACATCTCCTGCCAAATGGATTTCAGGATACACGAGCAGGAACGCTGCGGTTGCTTCCCGCCCGCCCAGCTTGCCGAACAGTGGAAAAACTGCACCCCCACCCGGGGCGTGCTGGCCGCAACCCTGCTGCTTTTCCTCCTGGCCATCGCCACCCGCCAGATCGGGGAGCCGGAGTGGAACTGGATCCAGGCCACCCTAGCGCTGACCTCGGCGGTGGCGCTGTTCATCGTCGCCACCGTACCCGACCATTTTCTCGAGGAGCACCTCTGGAAGCATGTGGTGCGCGGCCACGTCCCCCGCATATTCCTCTGGACCTTCGGGACGCTGCTCGTCCTGCACTTTGCCGTGGATCGGTGGCAGATGGGAGACCTGATCGGCCGCAACCCATGGCTGGTGCTCGGGGTGGCCGGGTTGGTGGGGCTGATTCCAGAATCCGGCCCCCACCTCATCTTCGTCACCCTCTTCGCCCGGGATCTTGTCCCCTTCAGCGTGCTGCTCACCAGTTCGATCGTACAGGACGGCCACGGCATGCTCCCCATGCTGGCGCACTCCCGCCGGGCGTTCGTCGCCATCAAGCTCATCAACCTGCTCGTTGGCCTATCCATCGGCGCCCTGCTCATGGCGGTGGGACAATGAAGATGCCACTCAAAATCACGGTCGCCTACGACAACCATCCGCCGCTCGCCCCCGCGCTGACGGCCAGCTGGGGCTTTGCCTGCGTGGTCGAAGGCTTCGAAAAAACCATCCTGTTCGACACCGGGACCTCCGGCCCCATCCTGATGAAAAACCTCGCCGCCCTGGGATTCGACCCCGCCCGGATCGATACGGTTGTCGTTTCGCATGGCGACTGGGACCACCTCGGCGGACTCTGGACCTTCCTAGATGCCAACCCCGACGTGGAGGTCTATCTGCCCGGATCGCTCTCCCGGCACCTGATGGACGAAGTCCGTGCGCACGGCGCGCGGCTCTTCCCGGTTGGCACCGCCCCCGCTACCGTCTGCCCGGGTGTTGTGCTCAGCGGCGAGATGGACGGGCCGCGCAAGGAGCAGGCTCTGCTCCTCCAAACCGAAACGAAGCGGATGGTCGTCACCGGTTGCGCCCACCCCGGCATCATCGCCATCGCGCAACGCCTGGCGGCCATTCCCCCCGAGCTTCCAATGCTTGTAATGGGCGGTTTCCATCTGAAGGATTCACCCAGCACCGAGGTGGAGCAAATTGTCCAAACATTGGAAACCCTCGGCACCCGCTGGGTCGCCCCCACCCACTGTTCCGGCGAGCGGGCCGAGGCACTCTTTGCCAAGCGCTTCGGAAAACGCTGCCTTTCGCTCTGCCCCGGCTCCACGATTACGGAAGAGGATCTGGAGGGTTGAGGTGAACGCGGAAGAGGGAACCATCCGGCTCAAAAACGGATACCGCATCTGGTATCGCCGGGTTGGAGCGGGCGACGCCACCCCGCTGCTTACCCTCCACGGCGGCCCCGGCTCCGGCCACGACTATCTCGAACCGCTCGAAAAGCTGGCCAAGGATCGCCCCGTCGTTTTCTACGACCAGCTCGGCTGCGGGAAATCCGACCAACCCGCCGATCCAACCCTCTGGAAAATGGAACGTTTTGTTGGCGAAATCGACGAAGTGCGCGAGGCGCTGGGCTTGCGGAAGATCCATCTCTTCGGCCAGTCCTGGGGCGGGATGCTGGCCATCGAATACATGCTCGGCCGACCGCAGGGCGTGGCCAGCCTGGTTCTGGCCGACTCCTGCGCCAGCGTGCCCCAGTTGCGGAAAGAACTCGAACGCCTGAAGTCGGAGCTCCCCCCCGAAACCGTCGCGACGCTGAACCGGTTCGAGGCCACCGGCGACTTCCAAGCCCCGGAATACCGGGCCGCCGTTGCCGAATTCTACAAGCAGCACGTCTGCCGCCTCCCCGCCCTGCCGGACTATCTCCTGCGCTCCGCCGGAAACCTGAAAAACAACCCCGTCTATAAAACCATGAACGGCCCCAACGAACTGGTCGTTTCCGGCAACCTGAAGGATTGGGATCGGACGAACCGGCTTCTGGAGATCCGGGTGCCCACACTGGTTCTTTCGGGACGCTACGACGAAATCACCCCCGCCTGCTCCGAAACCATCCACCGGGGGATTGCCGGGTCGCGGCTGGCCGTTTTCGAGAAAAGCTCGCACACCCCCCACATCGAAGAGCAGGGGCGGTACCTCGAACTCCTCTCGCGCTTCCTCTCCGGGGCGGACCGCCCCCCTACCCCAGCGCCACGTCGAGAACCATCATGACGGCGAAACCGGCCATGGTGGCCATGGTGACGATATCGATGTTTTTTTCGTCGCGCTGGGATTCGGGAATCAGCTCCTCCACCACCACGAAAATCATCGCCCCGGCCGCGAAGCAGAGCGCATAGGGCAGGACGTTCTGCATCTTCAGCACAAAGGCGGCACCGATCACCCCTGCGACGGGCTCGACGAGCCCGGAGGCCTGGCCATACATGAAGCTCTTCCACCTGCCCATGCCCTCGCGGCGGAGCGGCATGGAGACGGCGGTGCCTTCGGGAAAGTTCTGGATGCCGATGCCGATGGCCAGCGCGATCGCCCCGCCGATCGTGGCGGCCGGCAACCCGGCGGCAACCGCCCCGAAGGCCACGCCCACCGCCAGCCCTTCGGGAATATTGTGCAGCGTGATCGCCAGCACCAGCAGGGTGCTGCGCTGCCAGGAGGTCTTGATCCCCTCGCTGCGATCCATCGCCAGGCCGGGGTGCAGGTGCGGAAGGAACTTGTCGGTCAGCCGCATGAAGATCCCGCCGCCCATGAAACCGACCACGGCCGTCAGCCACGGCACATGCCCCAGCTCTTCCGCCATCTCGATCCCCGGTGCCAGCAGCGACCAAAAGCTCGCAGCAATCATCACCCCCGCCGCGAACCCCAGCATGCAATCGAGCAACCGGGGCTTCACCAGACCGGGCATAAAGACCAACGCGGCACCCAGTGCCGTCACGCCCCACGTAAAAAGGGTCGCAATCAGCGCCTGCACCACCGGATTGAACTGAAGAAAAAAATCGGCCATCGCAAAACTCCCGCCATGCCGCCAAATCGGCCATCCGGGAAAGATGGCACGAAACGGCCCCGCGCCAAAGAGATTTCTTTACCCCCGGAAGGGGGGACGTGTTTTTCCGATCGCGGATCCCGCGAATCCATATTTACAGGACGGCTCAACCAACACAGGCCGATGCGGCAAACGCCAATCCGACGCCGAGGAAGAAGAGAATCAATTTTTTCATGGCAGGCTCCTTTAGGGGTTCAGCCGGTAGTCGCCCGAACCCGCCAGACCTTACAAAAGAGCGGGAACGCCGAGCCCCAGCTCGGCTCCTACACAATCGGCTGTGCATTGCGGGGAATCTGAACAAAAGCACCGAACGCATGCAACGCGGCAAGATGCCGCGTCTACTTTTCAAAACCAAACAGGGCTACAACTCACGGGCTGACACCAGCCTAACTTTAGTGCGCTATCGATTCTATCTGATCGGCCAGTGCGGAATCGGAATAGCGGCATTGATCTTCTGCATCAGCTCGTCCGTGCGCCGGAGGTGATCGGGAACCTCTTTGCGAAGCATGGCCTGAGGGTAAAAAAAACGCCACGTTCGATTTGATCCGCTGTCTTTCCGAATATCTTGGCTCGCTGGTGGAGGGGGTGTCCGCGTCCAATCTGTTCATCGATCCGCCGAGGGTAGATTTTCGTCCATCGGCTACACACTGTCGGTCTGCGACAGCCTCTATCGGGAACGCCGTCTGAGTTCCACCATTCTTCATTCTGCATTCTTAACTCTTCATTGGGTTGGTGTTGCGACAGACGTCGTTTGTTTAGG
>WFRA01000384.1 GCA_015486775.1 Kiritimatiellales bacterium
ATCACATAGAACGCGGCCCAGCCGGGCTTGGAGAGGTCGCCGCTGAGGAAGAGGCGGACGACGAAGCTCCAGAGCAGGGGGACATAGACGATTCCGAGGATGGTGCCCATGCAGCTTTCGAGCCCCTTGCGCAGGTCGGGGTAGGCCAGGATCCGGAAAAAGTTGGAGACGACCACGAGGAGCAGGACGCTCCAGAGCAGCTCGGTGGAGAGTTCGTGAACCATGTGGAACCAGGTGGCCACAATGAAGAGCAGGCCGCTGGCGGTGCCCCATTTTTTCGAGACGGGCATGCCGCCCGACTCCAGCAGGCCGTAGAATTCCCAGGTGCCGAAGCCGGTGAAGAGCAGCATGCCGAGCAGGCCGAAAAGGTTGCGGCAGGGCACGGTGGTGAAGAGGGCGATGAGTACGGTGGCGATGCCGAGGGCGATGGCGATCCGTTTTTTATCCATGGTTTGCTCCCTCCGTCTCTTTCGTCGCGCCATAGCGCCGGTCGCGGGCGCTGAAGGCTTCCAAGGCCTGGAAAAATTGCTCTTCGCGGAAGTCCGGCCAGTAGGTGTCGGCGATGTGGAACTCGGCGTAGGAGAGCTGCCAGAGCATGAAGTTGCTCAGGCGCAGCTCGCCGCTGGTGCGGATCATCAGTTCCGGATCGGGAACGTCGGGCAGGTAGAGGTGCTCGGCCACGGTCCGCTCGTCGATGGTGGCCGGATCGAGCTCGCCGGCTTTTGCCTTTTCGGCGATCTGCCTGGCGGCCTCGGCGATCTCGGTGCGGGCGCCGTAGCTCAGCGCCACGATGAAGGTGTGGCCGGCATAGTGCGCGGTGGCGTCGATGGTTTTCTGCAGCCGCTTGCGCACCGGCGGGGGCAGGCGGTCGAACTGACCCATCACGCGCAGGCGGATGCGGTTGTCGTGCAGCTCCTGCTCGTAGGCGTTGAGCGAGTCGACGAGCAGCTGCATCAGCCCCTTGATCTCCTGCGGCGGGCGCTTCCAGTTTTCGGTGCTGAAGGCGTAGACGGTGAGGTATTCGATGTTGGCCTTTTTCGCGGCGCGCAGCAGGGCGCGCACCGATTGCGCCCCCTCCTTGTGCCCCTCGATCCGGGGCAGCCCGCGCTCCTTGGCCCAGCGCCCATTGCCATCCATGATGACGGCCACGTGGCGGGGAACCTTTTTTAGCGATAAAATATTAGGTACTGGGTTCATAAAGAAATTCGATCGATATTCCATTCTGGAAACCGAGCATTCCAGCCATCAATGGTTAGCACTGCGCAGTCGTTTATGTACTTTCGTTTCCATGGGTGATCGGTTTCTTGGTTCAATCTTTTGGCAAGGCGATCCTTGAAGCCAACCAGCATTGCTTTTTGCTCTCGTTCGCTCCATGCATCCAACGCAAGCAAGACAAGATAGGTAAATGGTTTTCCGTCTTCCTTCATTAGGTGCAGGAACGTGTAGCTGTCTCTGGCTTTGGGAACTAACTCTTTGTGAATTAGGTCGTTGCTTTTTATTCGGCTTTCATAGTTAGCTTGGTTTTCTTTCGGAGATTTTGGATGGGATGGATCTTTGATTTCCAGAAGATAGGTATCGTTGTTTTCTCTTAGAACAAAATCCACCAGTTTCATTCCCACCGGAATGCGAGCACCTTTTTTATCCAGTTTCTCAGCCGAAAGTCTGTCGGGAAAACAGAAGCCTAGCCCGCCTTCAGTGTGAGTGCTCACTTCGCTCCCCCCAGTACACGGTCAAGATCCCGGTCGTAAAGATCCGCGAAGGTGTCGGCAATCGCGTTGGGATTGATTTGCAGATAATCATCGGTCGATTCAATCTGTACCGAGTGGGACTTCTCGTCGTGGTAAAGCGCATGAAAACGGATTTTGTCGGAGGATTGGCTTTGCAGATCAAACTCTTTCAGCAAGACATAGCTGTGGGTTGCCAGAAAAACTTGCACCCCCATCCGTTGCAGCTTGAGCAGGATCTCAACGACGGTTTTCATCAGGCGCGGGTTCAGGTTGGCCTCGGGTTCATCCCAACAGAGCACGGAATCTCTGGCCAGCGAGCCGTTCCGTACCAGGAGCCAAAGCAAGCCCAGCTTTCTCAGGCCTTCGGCCAGCAGCATGAACTCAAGTCTGTATTCCGGAGTCTCCAGGAAGAATTTCTCGTCATTCTGTTCGATTTCGCCGCCGAGAGCTTGCCTCAGCATTTCCAGAATGGAGGAAAATTCGGTGGCCCCTCCGTTTTTCAGGGGCGGGAGGAGCGCCTTGTCGATGATGTCCGCGTAGACCTTTTCAAAGGCAATCTCGCGGGCGGAGTAAAGCGACCGGAATCCCGGCGCGTTGGAAAGCATCTCCTTGACCGGAATATAAACGGCCTTCTGCTCGTGTTTCTTCCACTGCGCTACCGACGGGTTTGTTCCTGTGGCAAGCGAGGTGGGGGCTTCGGGATTCAGGCGAAACGAACTTTTGAGTTCAATGGTTTTGTTGTTCGTGAAGAAAGAGACCGAAGCATCTTCCGATCCCTTGCGGATTAATCCGCCGATTTCATTGGGTTTGAAAATGGGTTGAAGCAGGTTGTAGAAAATAACGTCTTCCGGTTTTGAAAATTCGCAGGCGGCATAGACCAGTTTTAAAATATGTGTCTTGCCTGTTCCGTTTTCTCCGATGAGGATATTGACTCCAGAGGAACACTCAAGATCCAGCTCCTTGAAGGCCGTGAAATTCCTTAGGCTCGCCTTTTCTATCATTGTTGCTTCCTTTCTTGCTTACCGATCCAGCAGCAGGGTGCTGGACCGTTTGGGGCCGACGGAAAGGATGGAGACTTTCACGCCGGTGAGTTTTTCCAGATATTGGATATATTTCTGCGCCTGCTCGGGCAGATCTTCCCAGCAGGTGCATTCGGTGGTGGGGGTGTTCCAGCCCTTGAACTCTTCGTAGATGGGCTTGCAGCGCTCCAGCTTGCGAATGCTCGCTGGAACGGTTTCGAGACGCTCGCCGTCGCATTCGTAGGCGACGCAGACCTTGATGGTCTCGACGGCGTCGAGCACGTCGAGTTTCATGAGCGCCCATTCGTCGATGCCGCCGACCATGGCGGAGTATCGGGCGACGACGCCGTCGAACCAGCCGCAGCGGCGGGGGCGGCCGGTGGTGGCGCCGAATTCGTGGCCGACCTTGGCGATGTGCGCGCCCATTTCGTCGTGCAGCTCGGTGGGGAAGGGCCCTTCGCCGACGCGGGTGGTGTAGGCCTTGACGATGCCGACGACGCGGTCGATGGCGTTGGGCGGAATGCCGGAGCCGGACGGCGCGCCGCCTGCGCCGGTGTTGGACGAGGTGACGTAGGGGTAGGTGCCGAAGTCGATGTCGAGCATGACGCCCTGGGCGCCTTCGAAGAGGATTTCTTCGTCGTTTTGAACCGCTTGGTGGAGCAGGGGGACGGTGTCGCAGATGAAGGGGCGCAGATAGTCGGCGGCCTCCTTGACCTCGGCGAGGAAGGGTTCGATTTCGAGCGGTTCCGCGCCCATGGAGACGAGGATCTCGTTCTTGGCTTTTGCCTGGGCGGCCACCCGGTCGAGGAAGTCGTCTTCGAGGATGTCGCCGAGGCGCAGGCCGGAGCGGTCGGCCTTGTCGCAGTAGGCCGGGCCGATGCCGCGCTTGGTGGTGCCGATCTTTTCGGCCTCGTCGCGGCTACCCTCTTTGGCGCCGTCGAGTTCCTTGTGGTATTGCAGGACAATGTGGGCGCGGTCGGAGATAAAGAGGCGGTTGCCGATGCTGACGCCGCGCTTGACGAGATCGACGAGTTCGTCCATCAGGCCGACGAGGTCGACGACGAGGCCGTTGCCGATGACGCATTTGCAACCTTCGCGCAGGATGCCCGACGGGGTGAGGTGGAGGACATATTTCTGGTCGCCGACCTCGACGGTGTGGCCGGCGTTGTTGCCGCCCTGGTAGCGCACGACCCAATCCATCTTGGCGGTGAGCACGTCGATAATCTTGCCTTTGCCTTCGTCGCCCCACTGCGACCCGATCAATACTGTTCTGGACATTCTGGAATCCTGTTTTTGTTGTTTTTGAAAATGGCTTTCCAGCCGGTTCCCGACCGGCAGAAACCCATCAAAAAAGCCCTCTTCCACAAGGGGGCTCATGAAAGAGGGAAACTAGGGAAACCCGTTTGCCCCGTCAAGTTTTCCAGTCTCCGGAAATTGCGGGCGGCACCGGTGCTTTTCCTAGTCCTGCTTCTCTTCCGGCAGCTTGCGGTAGAGGGTGGCCAGGCTGATGTCGAGCTCCTGAGCGGCCTTGACCTTGTCGCCGCCCATGGTGTTGATGACGTTCTTAAGGTATTCCTTCTCCTTGGCGCGCAGGAAGGCCTTAAGCGATTTTCCCTTTTCGAACTCGCCGGTGAGCGCGGCGTTCTGCGCCCCCGGATTCTCTTCGTAGGAGATGATCAGCTTGGAGGGGAGGGTCTCCTTGGTGATCTTGTTGTCCTTGAGGAAGGTGAGGCAGTGCTGGATCACGTTTTCGAGCTCGCGGACATTGCCCGGCCAGCTGTAGTTTTGGAGGATGGCGAGCACGGCGTTGTCGATGGCGGGGTATTCGCCCCCCTCCAGCTCCTGCTCGATAAAGTGCTGCGTCAGAGCCAGGACATCCTCCGGCCGCTGCTTGAGGGGGGGGATCTCGATGGAGATGACGCTGAGGCGGTAGAAGAGGTCTTCGCGGAAGGTGCCTTCCTTCACCAGGGTCTCGAGATTCTGGTTCGAGGCGGCAACGATGCGGACATCGACCTCGAACTCCTGGTTCCCGCCCACCTTGCGGATCTTCTTGGTCTGGATGGCCCGGAGTAGCTTGGACTGGAGCTGGAGGGGGATGGAGTTGATTTCGTCGAGGAAGATGGTTCCGCCTTTCGCGGCCTCGAACAGCCCGTCCTTGTTGGCGTTCGCCCCGGTGAAGGCGCCCTTGACGTGGCCGAAGAGCTCCGACTCGATCAGGGTCTCGGGTAGGGCGGCGCAGTTGACGGGGACGAAGGGGCCGTCGGAGCGGGCGCTGTGGCTGTGGAGCGCCTCGGCAACGAGTTCCTTTCCGGTTCCGCTCTGGCCGGTGACCATGATGGTGGTCTTGGTGGGTGCCACGCGCTTGACCATTTCGCAGACGTTCACCATGCCCTCGCTTTCGGCGACAATGTTGCCGAAGTATTTCTTGGCCTCGACGGGCGGGGTGCCGCCGGTCTGCTCGGAGAGCGAGTGCTGGTAGTCGATGGCTCGCTTCACGGTGGCGAGTAGCTCGTCGATCTTGAACGGCTTGGGGAGATAGTCGAAGGCACCCTCCTTCATAGCCTCGACCGCCGTGGTGACGGTGGCATACGCCGTGAGCATGATCACGCCCACATGCGGGCGCATCTGCCGGGTCTTGCGGAGCAACTGCATGCCGTCGACCGGCTCCATTTTGATATCGGAAATCAGCAGGTCGAAGGAGTCGGATTTGAGGAGTTCTTCCGCCACGCCGCCGTGTTCGGCAAGTTGCACATCGTGACCCTTGCTGGTCAAGATCTTGTTCAACAAGCTCAGGATTGTTGGATCGTCGTCTGCTATCAGGATTTTCGCCATTTTCAAAACCTTCCTCTGGAATGCTCAAAAAGCGTATATAACCCCGATTTTCTTTAAAGGAGTCAAGCTTAATGATTGAGAGAAGACGGGGGTCGGCTAAAAGGTGGGGAGCCACCTCTGGATGATCTTTTGGCTGGTTCCATCCTTTTCCCACTTGGCGAGCAGCGCGTTGATATCTTCGAGCAGCTCTAGGTCGCCCTTGCGCACGCCCCAGGCCAGCGGCTCGATGTTGAGCACGTCGGGGAAGGCCACCAGATCGCTTTCGTTCAGGGCATACAGCCACCAGATCTGGGGGGCGTCGTTGACGAACATGCCGATCTTTCCGCTCTTGAGGGCGGAAATCGCGGCGGCGGACTTGGAATAGCCCTTTTTTTCCGAGTTGGAAAAGTGCTGGAAAACGAACTGTTCGCCGGTTGTGCCCTTGATATATCCAACGGGCTTCTTCTGGTTTTTGATCGTGCTGGCCAGCAGGCCGGCGGCATCGTAGCTGTCGCGCCGGAAGATGGCGGTCAGGCCGGACTGCATGTAGGGCGTGGTAAAATCGATGCGGATGCTGCGTGCCCCGGTGACCGTCATGCCGGACATGATGATGTCGGTCTTGTTTTGCTCCAGATAGTCGAGCTGCTTCGTCCACGGAACCTCGACAAAGACCACCTTGCGGTTGAGCGCGGTGCCGAGAAGCTTGGCAAAGTCGGCCTCTATGCCGCTGATTTGTCCGCCTTGCTTGAAGATGACGGGCTGCGAGTTGGGCGATACGCCGACGCGCAGGACGGACGGATCAGGGGCGGTGCCTTGCGTGATGCATCCGGAAAGCAGGGCGACGAGGGAAAACAGGGCGATGCAGTGTTTCATGGTATGGACTCCTAGTTGGTTGGGGCGCAGTATTCCAATCTTTGGAAGCCGATGCAAGCATGGCTTTGTGGCCGGATCTTAATCGGTGGGCGGGGTGGGTTCCCCTTTTTTCTTCTTCCGATCTTTGGAATCTTGCCGCAGTTGCTGGAAGAAGCTTTGCATGACGGCCTTGCAGTCGGCCTCCATCAGGCCGGTCTCGACCTCGACGCGGTGGTTGAGGTCGGCAGTATCCAATATCTGGAACTTGGAGACGGCACCGCCGCGGACGGGGTCGGTCATCCCCCAGACCACCTTTTCGATCCGGGCGAGCACGAGTGCCCCCGCGCACATGGGGCAGGGCTCCTTCGTCACATACATCGTCGCGCCGACGAGCCGCCAGTTGCCGACGGCCTGCGTGGCCTGGGTGATGGCCAGGATTTCGGCGTGCGCGGTGGGGTCGTTGAGCGTTTCGGTCTGGTTGTGTGCCTTGCCG
Source organism: Kiritimatiellales bacterium (assembly GCA_015486775.1). Lineage (GTDB taxonomy): Bacteria > Verrucomicrobiota > Kiritimatiellia > Kiritimatiellales > Pontiellaceae > Pontiella. The sequence goes on from WFRA01000384.1 coordinate 6,903, forward strand.
ATCACCGCGCCATCCTTGACGATCACCGCGCCGCAGGGTACCTCGCCCTCCTCAGCAGCGATTTCCGCCTGACGCAGTGCCATGCGCATGAACTGGATGTTGGGGGAGAGGTTATCCATTTTTTTGTCCAAGGTCCGGAACAATGACGTCCAGGGCGCTGGGGAGCACTTCGATACGGACATCGGTTTCGGCCTTCATCAGCTCGCCATCGATCTGGATGGGCGAGGCGCTCTCGCGCTGGACGACCATGCTTTTGAAGCGCCGGTTGGTGACGAGCGGATGCTGGTGGAAGGTTTTTTCGATGAAGCGGTGGATCTGGCTCATCACCGCGGGCATGTCTTTTTTTTCGATGGCGACGAGTTCGAGGTTTCCGCTGTCGGCCTTGGCGTCGGGGGCAACGAGCACGTCGCTACCGAACTGCGAGAGGTTGGCGACCGTGAAGATAAGCGGTTGCTTGAATTCGATTTGCTCGCCGTCGATTTCGATGTGGAAGGGCTGGGCCTTGTATTCGAGCAGCTGTTGCGCGCCGGCCAGGATGTAGGGAGCCAGCCCTCCGCGAAACCCGAGTTTTTCGAAGCCTTCCACGAGCGCGCCGTCCCAGGCCATGGAGCAGGTCACGAAAAAGAACCGGTCGTTGGCCTTGCCGACATCGATGCGCTGGGTGCGGCCGCCCAGCAGTGCCTTGGCGGCGGCCTCGGGCTGGAGCGGGATCTGGAAGTGGCGGGCAAAGCCGTTCCCGCTACCGCCGGGAACAACGCCCAGACGCACATCGGTCCCCACCAGCTCGGAACCGATGGAGTTGACCATGCCGTCGCCGCCCACCACCAGAATGGTTCCGGTACCGCGTTCGATGGCGCGGCGAACCTTGCCCGCCCCATCCTCGGCCGACTGGCTGAACTGGAAGGCAATGTCGTGGTCTGGGGTGTCCCAGACCTTTTCGATGGCGGAGATGTAGCGGTAGGGGCCGCCGCTTCCGGACTTTGGGTTGATGAGCACGAGTACTTGTTTCATGGCGGTTTATATAGCACAGGGTGCCGGGCTTGTGAATAGCGATCATTGCCCGAAGTTGGCGAAAAGGATTGTTGCGGTGCCTGTTTTCCCTTACCGTTTCCGGCCTCTGTTTATGAAGGTTTTTTTCCATCCTCTGGAAGTCGGCCGCCTTCGCCTTGGTGGCGGCGCTTGCCGCCTCGTGCGCGAAGATCGGCGGCTATGCCCAGAAGCGGGCGGATCGCGCCGCCTATGGAAACATCGGCATGGCGCAGGGTAGCGCGTTGGGCGCGCCAACGCCTTTCACCATCGACGACGAGGAGGCGCGGCGCATCCGCGACATGCTCTACCTCGGTAGCCAGGAGAAGGGCGGCAAACTGCTTTCGCTGGCGGATGCCTTGACGGTGGCGATGGCCAACAGCCGCTCCTACCAAAGCCGCAAGGAGGCGCTTTTCATCCAGGCGCTCCGGCTGACCGAGGTGCAGAAGGATTTCCATGTGAACTACAGCGGGTCGGCCTATGCCAAGGGGGCGGCCACCACCTTCAAGGATGGCGCCGCCGAGACCTTTGGCGACAACGGGATGGACGGCGGATTCGTCCTTGGCATGAAGCGCACGCTGGCCTCGGGTGCCCGCGTGAGTCTGGGCTTCAGCCAGGATCTGCTGCGCTACTTCACTCATCCCGACGCGAGTGCCGAGAACAATGCGCTGAGCTTCAACATTGTCCAGCCGTTGCTCAACGGCTTCGGGCCGCTGGTGACCAAGGAGCCGCTGCGCCAGGCCGAGCGCGACATGGTCTATGCCGTGCGCGACTTCAAACGCTACCAGCAGGATTTCGTGATCGACATCACCGCGCAGTACTACTCGGTGCTCCGTGCCCGCGACCAGCTCTATAACGAGCGCAAGAACTACGAGAGCAGCATCGCCAACCGTGAGCAGTCCGAATCCTACGCCAAGGCCGGGCGCATCGCCGACTTCGAGGCGGCGCAGGCGCGACAGAAGGAGCTCAACGCCGCCGACCGCTGGACGGTTTCGAAGGCCGCCTACGAAAAGGCGCTCGACGATTTCCGCTTCACCCTCGGCCTCCCCATCAGCCTAGATGTGGAGCCGGATCCGAACGAATTGGCGAAGCTGGAGGATCGCGGCCTGGTGGAGGTGGATGTCACGCTGGACGAAGCGGTGCGGGCGGCCATCTCGAACCGGCTCGATCTGGTCACCAGCCGCGAACGGGTGGAGGACAAGGAGCGCAAGGTCGAGATCCAGCAGCGCAATTTCCTGCCCAATCTGGATGTGAGCTACAAGGTCAAGAAGGAGTTCGACAGCACCAGCGGCGCCGATGTGAGTCAAAACCTGGGCGCGACCCTCGACCTGCCGTTCGACTGGACGGAAAAGCGCAACGCCTTCCGCATCGCGCAGATCAATTTCGAGCACGAAAAACGCAACCTGGAGGAGGACGAGTCGGACGTCCGCCGCAATGTGCGCGACCTGTGGCGCAAGCTGGAGCGCAACCGGTCGGTCTACAAGAATCGCCTGCTGAGCGTGAAGCTGGCCGAGCGGCGCGTGGAAAACACCACGCTGTTGCTCCAGCAGGGCAAGGCACTCACCCGCGACCTGCTCGACGCGCAGGACGACCTGCTCAGCTCCAAGAACGAGGCGACCGTGGCGCTGGTGGACTACACCACCACCCGCCTGCGCTTCTGGAACGCGATCGAACGTTTTGAAATCGACCCCAAAGGAATGTGGTATGAACAGGCAGATGGAAGCAGTCAGGAACCTGTGGCAACGCCGTAGTGTCAAGATTGGAACGGGAATCGTTATTGCGCTACTCGTTGTCCTGGTCTTTGTGCCCGGAAAGGATGCGGATCGCATCGATCCGGACAATGCGCACTTTTGCCACGTCCAGCGGGGCGACCTGGTGGTGAGCATCCTGCAGACCGGCGAGCTGAAGGCCAAGAGCAGCCGCGACATCCTCAACGAGGCCTACCGCGATGCCAAGATTGTGGATATTGTCGAAGACGGCGCGGTGGTCACCAACGGCCAGCTGCTCGTCGAGCTCGAATCCAGCCAGCTGCTGGAAAAATATTTGAATCAAAAGTCGGACGTGGCCAATGCCGAGGCCGATCTGCTACATGCGCAGGAGGCGCTCGAAATCGCCAAGCTCAAGAATGCCACCGACCTCGAAAGCGCCGCCCTGGCGGTCGATCTGGCCAAGCTCGACCTCAAGAAATATACCGAGGCGGAATATCCGCAGATGGTGCTCAAGGCGGAGTCGGGGATCAAGCTGGCTCAGCAGGAGCTGAAAAAGGCGCGTAGCGAGCTCGAAGGTACGCAGGAGCTCTATGAAAAGGGCTTTTCCAACCGGCAGGAGTTGGAGTCCGACCAGCTCAATGTCGACCGCAAGGATATCGAGGTGAAAAATAAGACTAAAGATCTGGAGATCCTCCAGAACTACACCTGCGTCAAAAGTCTCAAGGAGCTGAAGAACAAAGTGGCCACCACGGAGGCCGCCCTAGAGCGGCTCCGGAAAACTATCGCCTCCGATACCTTGGGGAAAAAGGCCTCGATTGAGTCGAAGAAAACCCGGCTGGAAATCGAGCGCAACCAGCTCGACACCCGCGAGGAGCAGCTGAAAAACACCAAGGTCTATGCCGACTTCGACGGCCAGGTCTTCTATCCCAACAACCGCCGGGGGCCGAAGATCGAAAAGGGTGCCAACGTTAACTTTCGCCAGAAGATCCTCTCCTTCCCGGATCTGACCGCATGGGACATCAAGGTGGCGATCCCCGAGGCCATGATCGACAAGGTGAAGTTGGGGCAGGAGGTGGTGGCCTCGCTGGACGCCGTTCCCGGCCTGCTACTGCATGGCCGCGTCGAGAAGATCAGTGCCGTGCCGGATTCCCAGAACTGGTTTAATTCTGGGGTGAAGACCTATACGATCATGGTCGATGTCTCGGAGCGCCCGGAGGTGCCGCTCAAGCCCGGCATGTCGGCCACCGTCGAGATTGTCACCGACCGCCTGCATGATGTGCTCTATGTCCCGATCCAGTCGGTGGTCTCCGAAAAGGAGAAGCACTATGTCTATGTGGCCAAGCATGGCCGCAAGGTGCTGCGCCCCGTCCAGATCGGGAAATACAACACCCGCAGTATCGAAATTGTCCAGGGATTGGAAGAGGGCGACAAGCTCCTGCTCTATGCCGAGGTCGAGCTGGAGTCCAGCACCCGCTTCAAGCGCAGCCCGCTGGCGGCGGAAGCCGGAAAGAAGAAACAGGGAAATCAATGACCGTCCCGATCGTCGAGCTTAGGAACGCCGTCAAGGAATATGCGAGCGGTGCGCTCCGGGTGACCGCCCTGCGCGGGATCGACTTGCGGATCGATCCCGGCGAGTATGCCGTCGTCATGGGGGCGTCCGGTTCCGGCAAGTCAACCCTGCTCAACCTGCTTGGCTGCCTCGACCACCTTTCCGCTGGCGACTACCTGCTCGGCGGCGAAAATATTTCGCGCTTTTCCGACGACCAGCTTTCCGACATCCGCTCGCGACGCATCGGCTTCATCTTCCAGTCGTACAACCTCATTCCCCAGCTCAATGTGTTGGAAAACATCGAGGTGCCGCTCTTCTACCAGGGGGTCTCCGAAAAGGCCGCCGCCGAACGCGCGGTGGTGCTTGCCGAGCGCATGGGGCTGGCCGACCGGCTCAGGCACAAGCCCATGGAGCTTTCCGGCGGCCAGCAGCAGCGCGTGGCCATTGCCCGTTCGCTCGTCTGCGACCCCATCCTCATGCTGGCCGACGAGCCCACCGGCAACCTCGATTCCAGGACTGGCCACGAAATCCTGGAGCTGATCGACGAGCTCCACGCCGAGGGCAAGACCATCGTGATGGTAACGCACGACGACGCCATCGCCCATCGAGCCCAGCGCGTCGTCCGCTTTCTCGACGGCGAAATTGTTTCCAACGATTGGAACGGGGCGGAAAAACCATGAACACCATGCCTCCAAAGCGGATGGTCAAGCTGGCGTTCAAGAACCTCGGCCAGTACAAGCTGCGCGCCGGCCTCACGATGCTCGGCATCGTGTTCGGCGTCTGTTCGGTCGTCGCCATGCTCAGCGTGGGGGAGGGCGCCAACCGCGAGATCCAAGAAAAGATCCAGCGCATGGGCAGCCAGAACATACTCATCAAAAGCGTCAAGGTGCCCAAGGACGAGAGCACCAGCGGCGGTCGGCAAAGCATGCTGGCCTCCTATGGTCTGACCTACGAGGATGCCCGGCAGTTCTCGCAGTTCGTGCCGAATCTCGTGGCCAGCACACCGATGAAGATCCTGCGCTACGATGTCCAATACAAGGCGCGCAAGCTCCAGACCGACGTGGTGGCCACCGTTCCGTGGTTCTTGCGCGTCCAGCACTACCGTATGGTGCGCGGCCGCTTTCTTGCCGGTTCCGACATGGAGTTCGGCTCGCCTGTCTGCGTGATCGGTTCCCGTCTCGCCCGCATCCTCTTCGCGGGCTGCGACCCCATCGGCCGCACGCTGAACATCGACCGCGACGCCTACACCGTCGTCGGCATCGTCGGCGACATCGCCCAGGGTGAACTTCCCGTGGAGGGCGAATTGTGGCTCGGCGGCGAAAACCAGAACGTCTACATTCCCCTGCGCACCTATCTCAACAAGCGCGGCGACCTCTTCGCCCAATGGTCGCAGGGCGGCGGGGTCTTCGAAAAGATCGAACTGCACGAAGTCATCCTCAGTATCGACAAGCAGGAAAACGTTGAGCGCGCCGTCGATGCCGTCCGGCGCATCCTGCGCAAAAACCACAAGCAGGAAGACTACAGCATTGTCGTCCCGCTCGAACTCATCCGCCAGGCGCGCGAGACCCGCCGCCTCTTCAACGTCGTGCTCGGCTCCATCGCCGCCATCTCGCTGATCGTCGGCGGAATCGGCATCATGAACATCATGCTCGCCACCGTCAGCGAGCGCACCCGCGAGATCGGCATCCGCCGCGCCCTCGGCGCCACCCGTCGCGACATCGTCCTTCAGTTCCTTATGGAGACGCTCATCCTCTCCCTCTCCGGCGGGACGGTCGGCCTAGCCATCGGCGCCGTGATCCCCCTGATGATCACCGCCACCACCAACGTAAAGACCGTGCTCACCTTCCCCTCCTTCGCCGTCGCCTTCGGGGTTTCCGTGACCGTCTCCGTCATCTTCGGCATCTACCCCGCCCGTCGCGCCGCCCTGATGGATCCCATCGAAGCCCTCCGCCACGAATAGGCGTTCCGAGGGCTGGAAACCCATCCGGCGACCTCAATCTCTCCCGCAGGGTTCCCTTTGCCATGAAAACATGCGTCGAGTTTTGTTTTGATTCAACTGGTTTCGATTTGTCTTGAGAAAATACGAGGTTGGGATTTAATGCCCACCATGACGCGGCTTTTCTCGAAGCACGCGTTGTCATTAAATAGAATTGAGATCGACTTATGAAAAAGACACCGTTTTGCGCAACGAGCGCACAGGATCAGGAGGCCATGTTCCAAACCCTGGGCATCGCCGATTTCGACGAGCTTTTCGCCGCCATTCCAGACCACCTCCGGTCCGAGGAGTTCGATGTCCCCGACGGCCTCTCCGAAATGGAGATGATGCAGCGCGTCCGGAAGATCGCGTCGAAAAACTCCACCGATCTGGTGAACTTTTGCGGCGCGGGATTCTACGATCACTACATTCCGGCGGCGGTCGATGCGCTATCGAGCCGGGGCGAATTCTACACCGCCTACACGCCCTACCAGCCAGAAGCCTCGCAGGGAACACTGCAAGCCGCCTTTGAATACCAGACCGCCATCTGCCGGCTCACCGACATGGAGGTCGCCAACGCATCGCTCTTCGACGGCGGCACCGCGCTTTTCGAGGGCATCATGATGGCGCTGCGCCAGACCCGCCGCAACAAGGTACTCGTCGACGAAGGCGTCAGCCCGATCTACCGCAAGATGCTCCGCTGCTACACCCAGAACCTCTCCGTCGAGTATGCGGAAGTTCCAATCTCCGGAAGCGGGATTGCCGACCGCAAAGCCTACGAAGCCGAGCTGGATGGTTCCGTTGGCGCCGTCGTGTTGCAAAACCCCAACTTTTTTGGCTGTCTCGACAACCTCTCCGAACTGATCGAAAAAATCCACGAGGTCAAGGCGCTGGCCATCCTTTCGGTCTATCCCATGGCGCTTTCGCACATCGAAACCCCCGGTGCCATGGGGGCGGATATTGTGACCGGCGAGGGCCAGAGCCTCGGCCTGCCGCTCAATTTTGGCGGCCCCTATCTCGGCTTCATGGCGACGAAGAAAAAATATGTCCGCAAAATGCCCGGACGCATCGTCGGCGAAACCCAGGACGCGCAAGGGCGGCGCGGCTATGTGCTCACCCTCCAAGCGCGCGAGCAGCACATCCGCCGCGAAAAGGCCACCTCGAACATTTGCTCCAACGTCCAGCTTTGCGCGCTCCGCGCCGTTATCTATCTCTCGCTCGTTGGGCGCGAAGGCTTCCTCGATGTCGGCCGCCAGTGCATGGACCGCGCCAGCTATGCCTGGCACAAGCTCATGGCCATCGACGGCGTCGAACCCGCCTTCAACCGCCGCTTCTTCAACGAGTTCGCCATCCGCCTCCCCAAGGACGCCACCGAGGTCGTCAGCGCATTGGTGGATCAGGGCATCGCCGCCGGCTTCCCCGTCGGCCGCTACTTCCAGGGTATGGAAAACATACTTCTGCTCTCCTTCACCGAAAAGCGCACCAAGGAGGAGATCGATATCCTCGTTGCCAAGCTCGAGAGCGTGCTGGGGGCGTGAAGCGATCGCAGGGCTATTTCGGCATGGGGTCGATGAGGGAATCGAAGTAGGCATCGAGCCGCTGGGTTCCGCTGGCTTGGATAATATTTTCCAAGGTCCGGAAAGAGCGGGTGCGTGCCTCGGCCAGCGAAACGTGCCCTTCGCGCCCTTTTTCGTTGAGCGAGATCAGCGCGGTTCCGTCGGACTCCTGGACCTTTAGCGAAAGGGAGTAGCGGACAAAGACGAGGTCGGCGGTGTGCTGTCCGGTGTCGTTGATCGAGACGCTTCCGACGATGGCCAGTACGTCGGGGGCGCCGACCACGAAGCCGTAGCGGGTAACGAGGTCTTCAAGGACGGTCTGGATGCGCCTGCCTTCGTCGCCCTCCACCGTAATCCGCACGCGGATTCTGCGGGCGGTTTCGGCCAGGGCCTTGCGGAGCTGGTTGGCGGAGTAGTCGGGGGTGGCGTCGGGGACGGACGGGGGATGGATCACCTTGAGCTGCCGCAGGAGAAGCTGGCTTTCGTCGGCCTGGCGGACAGCGGCGCGCAGGGCGGCATATTTTTTGAGCAGGTCGGGGGTCTCCTGGGCCTGGACGCGCAGGAAGTCGACGAGCTCGGTCTGCTCGCGGAGCTGGTCGCGGTAGAGGGCCGCGGTTTCGCGGCGGTCGAGATAGGCGACGGCGTGGATGCGCCCCTTGGCATCCTGCCACGCCTCAGCGTGCTGGATGTTGGAGAGGGTCTGGGAGGAGAGGATGTTGATGTCGGCGGAAAAGTCGGTGGTGCGCTCGAAGGAGTTTTCGCTTTCGCGGGCTCGGTCCGCGATGCGTTCGTCGGATTCGATGCGCGACTCGAAGATGCGCGCAAGGTTGGCGTCGGCGGAGTTTTCCGCCGCGCGGCGGGTGTCACCCTCGCCGACGGCCACGAGGTAGCGGTTTTCGGGATAGGCCGATTTTGGGTTTTCCACCCATCCCGGGGTTCCGCCGCCAACGGTTTTGCATCCCGGCAAAATCGTTGCAACCAGCAGCGCCACCAATAATCCTTTCTTCCAGAAATTCATTTTTGATCCTTAGTTTAGATAGGCGGACTCCAGCACGTTGAGGCGGTCGGCCCTGATTTCGAAGCCGGGGTGTTCGTCGGCGTAGAGCAGCCTGCCGCTGGCGCTGTAGTAGTTGATGGTGATGTCGTATGTCCCCTCGTAGAGATGGAGCTCGCGGATGGAGGCCTTGGCGGGGAAAAAGCGCGAGACCCGCAGGTCGGCGTTTTCGGTGGTGTCGACCAGCAGGTCGGCGGCGAGGCGGGTGAAGAAGGCCACGCCGCCGTCCATGTTTTTGGTCATCTCTTGCTTGGCCTGCTCCGCCGCCAATCCCTTGACGACCGCGCGGGTGATGGTCTTGAGGTAGATGAGCGGTTTTTGGATGCCGAAGGTTTCGATTGCCGCGTTCTCCAGGCTTTCCAGCGGCTGGAGATCCTTGTCGGTCATGCCCTCGACCGCAATCTCGATGCGCGCCACCTTGGAGGGGTGCCTGACCATTTCGGGAAGCTGGATCTTGAAGTGGTAGCCCTCGCTGATTCCGTCCCACGGAAGCACGCTGAGGTCGGAGAGGTTTTGCTTGCCCAGATAGTTTTCCGACGACCCGGCAAACACGACTGTGTTTTCCTCGGTGTGGATATAGAAGGTGTCGGCCTTCTTGTCGGGTGCCAGTCCATTGAAGGCGATCACGTTCAGGCGCGCCTTCGGAGGATGGACGGGCTTGAGCATGGCGGAAAAGTCGGGCTTCGGGAAGGTGTAGATGTCGGGCTGGAGTTTCCATCCCTTGTCGATTTTTTCGAGATCGATGCGCACGTCGTCCCATTTGTGGTCTTGCCGGTAGAGCATCGCGCCGAGGTAGCGCCCTAGGGCAGACTCCTGGAAGGGGTTCCTGCCAGGGGCAAAGGTTTCGTGAGCCTCTTCGGCCTCGTTCATCTTCCGGGCAACCTTTTGGTATTTGGATTCGAGTAGCACCAGCTTGTTGTCGATGCGCCGCACCTCCACAAAGGCGTCGTCGTTGCGGCCGAGTGCTAGGTAGTTGAGTGCCTTGAAGGCGTTGAGGTAGATGTTCTCGTAGTCCTCGCCGGCGTAGGCGAGCACGTTGTCGTTCATTACCAGCGACGATGCGGAGCGCGACACGCTCTTGGTGAAGTTGTCCTCGATTCCGCGTTCGGCCTTCTCGAGCATCGCGTTGCTTTTTTCATACTCCCCGTTCCAGTGGTAGAGCATGCCGACGTCGAGATAGTAGACCACGCGGTCCTTGCGGGTGTAGGCCACCTCCTTGGCCGCCTCGATTTTTGCGATGGCCTCGGAATAGTCCCCCCGCGCCAGCATCCGATCCGTTCCCGCATATTGCGACTTGTCCGTCCGCAGGCTGGCGCAGCCCGCTAGGAGCAGAGCCGATGCGGCGAGGATTGGAATGGGGCAGGGCTGGCGCATGGCTAGGGAGTTTTGGAAAGCCGTGATTCCCTATACGCTACCATTTGTGGCTCGGGCGCTTGATGAATTTCTTGATTTTCTTGCTGCCGATCCAGACCTTCTCGTTGCTTTCGAGCTGGATCATCTCCAGATCCACCTGGTAGAATATGACCTGCTCCTTGCCCTCTTGATCGACGATGGTCTTGATGCTGCCTTGCAGCATGAAGTCGGCGCCGGTCTCGGCGGCTAGGCGCTTCTGCGTCTCCTCGCGCGACCAGATCTGCTGCTCCTTGCGTTCCTGCCGCAGCTCGCCGCGCTCCACCGAGTTGGCCACGAACTTGAGCCGCCCGCTGTTGATCAGTTCGCGTTCGAGATCCTTGGTGAAGGTTTCGGTTTCGATGTGCTCGGAGCTTTTGTTGCGGATGGTGCCCACAATCACCACCGGCTTCCTTCCGTTCTTGCTGGTGAATTCTTCGATCCACGGGCGGCTTGCAAGGTCGCCGACCATCTCGGCGGAGACCAGTTGGGAGTCGGTGTCGTTCCAGCGTCCGGAAAGGTCGATGGTTTCCTCGACCCCGACGCGCTCGACCTTGGTTTTGCAGCCCGGGGTTGTTGCGGCGGCAACGGCGAGGGCGATGATGAATAGCGACAGGTTTCCTTTCATGGCAAGCTCCTTTAATATTCCGGGATTGGATTTATTTTCAGTGAGAGAATAGCGGGATTGGGGGAATAGGTCAATCGTATCGGAAGGTCTTTCGGGCTTCCCGTTGCTTATCAATTCGCGTGTATTAGCGTTCATTCGCGGTAACTGCTTTTTCTAGGTTCATGGAATATTTGTAGCCATCCAACCATCCCGTATTCCAATCATCCATGCGCAATCAAGATTGCGGCGATGTCTTTGAAGAAATAATTTTTTGATATTTGTCTGGGAACCCGGATCTCTTTCAAATAGCCTGTTCCAAAAATCATGGGGAAGCGAGGACTACAATGAAACAAAAACTGTTTATGCTGACGTTCTGCCTTGGAATGCAGGCATTTATGGCCAATGCCGGATACCGGAACTTTACCGATACCAAGGGCAGGGTGATCGAAGCCGAGATTGTCAAATACAACCCGTCAAAAAAGACGGTGATCCTCCGGTGCAAAAACAAGGGAATGAAAACCGTGCCGACCGGCATCTTCTCGGAGAAAGACCAAAAATACATTCTTTCGTGGAACAAATTGCATTTTTTCTCGATGAGCGGCTGTTGTCCGTGACCCTCAAGCGGATCAAAAAGAAAAACACCGAGGACTCCGCGGAAAGCTATGCACAGGCCTGGAAGGTTTATGACAACAGTTTCAAGATAATCTTAAAAAACGGATCCCAAGTCAGCTTCAACGACGTAACGCTTGAGTATGTCCTGTACTACTCTCAGGAAAAGCATATCAAACGGAACACGGCAAAAGAGGAAAACCACGGAACGCTCTACGAGAAAGAGACAATCTCCCTCCCCAAAAAGACAACCCGGGAAATCGACACCAAGGTTCTGCACCTGAAAAGCTACAGGGAAAGCGGCTACGATGACGTTTGGCCAGATCTCGATGGAGAGATGCACGGGATCATGCTCACGTTGAGCATACAGACGGAATCCGGGGAAACCATATCCCGAACGGTTAAATATCCCGAAGACCTCAAGCATGTCTGGGCACCCAAAACGAAGGATGTCCAGATAGATTAGCCCACCCAGCCGGGAGATGCATCGCTCTTCCAATGCCCGGAAGGCCGGGAGCCGGATAGGGAAGATTGCCGCCAATCGGAATTTGGGTTTGCCGGGGGCACCTGCTAGCATGGCGCCATGAACAAGAACGAACTCAGCGCCAGCCAGGAGGATTATCTGGAGATGGTCTATTTCCTTTCGAGGGAAGGGGACGGCCGGGCGCGCCCGAAGGATATCGCTGACCGCATGAAGGTGCGCGCGGCCTCGGTAACCGGGGCGTTGAAGGCGCTCGCGGAAAAGGGACTGGTCGACTATTCCCCGTATGCCCAGGTTGCCCTCACCCCCGCCGGGCGGAAGATCGCAAAGGCGATTGCCGGGAA
>WFRA01000385.1 GCA_015486775.1 Kiritimatiellales bacterium
CGCTATTGCACCCGCAGGATTTTCCCCGCCGAACCCGCCCGGAACGAGTAGGACTCCCCCTCGTTTTTCGCCAGCAGGGCCGCCCCCACCGGCGAGGCTTCCGTAATCACGGACACCTCTTGGCCATCGACCTCCACCTCGACCCCACCGCCGCATTTCAGCAGAAAGAAAAGCATCCGCTCCCCGCCCATCTCTGTTTCGACCAATGCGCCCGCCCCGATCAGCTTTCCCGAAAAGTCCGGCGGAGCAAAAGCCCGAAGCTCCTCTACCTGCACCGCCAGCGCCGCAAACTGCTGCGCATGCCCCCGCGCCAAATACGACTGCTCCAGCCCGCACGTATCCCACTTCGTCTCCGCCTTCGCCTCGCCATGCGTCGCCCCGGCCGAGGCCGACACATTCGCCGCCATCTGCCGCCGAAGATCCTCCTCCAGCACCGCAACCACCGCCTTCAAAATCCTGCCCTTGTCCATCAACTCCTCCCTTCCGAAAGCCACCGCCGCCGGTACAGCCTGCGCCGCGCGCTGGCTTCGACCTCAAAAGACCGCACCGTACAGAACCAGCAGCCAAATTCCACCTCCAATCGTTCCGCGCTGCAGCGAAACACCAGATTTTTTCCAACCGCTGGAAAAAATACGTGCATTTGGATGCGGGGGCAGGTAAAAGTTCCGTCTTTCTGTTTCCAACCCAAGGACGAACGATAATGAACGTGAAGATTGAACGCGCGCTGCTGAGTGTATCCGACAAGGCGGGGATTCTTGATTTTGCCCGCAACCTGCATGAAATGGAGGTGGAGCTGCTCTCCACCGGCGGAACCGCCCGGGCCATCCGCGAGGCCGGCATCCCCGTCAAGGATGTCTCCGAATTTACCGGTTTCCCCGAAATGCTCGACGGCCGCGTCAAGACCCTCACCCCGCAGGTGCATGCCGGCATCCTCTACATGCGCGACAACGAAGAGCACATCAAAACCATGGAGGAGTTCGAGCTCGGACAGATCGACCTCGTCTGCGTCAACCTCTATCCCTTCGAGGAGACCATCGCCCGCGAGGACGTCACCCTGCCCGAAGCCATCGAGCAGATCGACATCGGCGGCCCGACGATGATCCGCTCCGCCGCCAAGAACATGAAGTTCGTGACGGTCGTCACCGACCCCGCCGACTATGCGCAGGTGATTGCCGAAATGCGCGCGAACGGCGGCGCCACCACCGAGGATTTCCGCTTCGTGCTCGGACAAAAGGTTTTTGCCCGCGCGGCGGAATACAACGCCTCCATCGCCACCTACCTCGCCGGACAGGTGGCCGAACAAAAACTCGCCAAGCCCTTCGTCAAGGCCTATGCCGATGGTACCGAGCTACGCTACGGCGAAAACTCGCACCAGCAGGCCTGGCTCTACACCGATGCCGAATCGCGCGAATCCGACATTGCCCACACCGAGGTGCTGCACGGCAAGGCCATGAGCTACAACAACTATGTCGACGGCGACGGCGCGCTCGAAGCCGTAAAAGATCTCTCCGGCAAGCCCGGCGTCTCCGTGATCAAGCACACCAACCCCTGCGGCTACGCCACCGGCGAAACCCTCGCCGAGGCCTTCGAGGCCGCCTGGGCTGGCGATCCCATCTCCGCCTTCGGCTCCGTGATCGCCACCACCCAGATGGTCGATCTCGAAACCGCGCAATGCCTCGATGGCCGCTTCATCGAAGCCATCATCGCCCCCGGCTATGCCGAAGACGCGCTGGTGCACCTGATGAAGAAAAAGAACCTGCGCATCCTCAAGCTCACCAAGCCAATGGGCAAGGCGCTGCCGCAACGGATGGTCAAGCAGATCAACGGCGGGCTACTGGTGCAGGATGTCGACATCCAGACCCTGGAAAAATGGGAAGTTCCCACCAAGAAACCGTTCGACGACTCCAAGAAAGAACTCGCCCTCTTTGGCATCTCCGCCGCCAAGCACACCAAGTCCAACGCCATCGTGCTCGTGCAGGAATACAAGCCCGGCCAGTTCCGCGTACTCGGCATGGGCGCCGGGCAACCCAACCGCGTCGACTCCCTCAAGAAACTCTCCGTCTCCAAGGCCGTCGACAACCTCAAGACCGAAAAGCCCGAGATCACCGAAGAGGAGATCCAGCAAATCATCGGCGAATGCGTATTCGTCTCCGAGGCCTTCTTCCCCTTCGCCGACAGCATCGAAGCCGCCGCCAAAATGGGCGCGAAATTCATCGTCCAGCCCGGTGGCTCCATCCGCGACGACGAAGTGATCGCCGCCTGCAACAAGGCTGGCATCGCCATGGCCCTCACCGGCATGCGCCACTTCAAGCATTAAGCGATGCAGGGATCGGTAATCCGGTGAAAGGCGGTTTTTTTGCCGCCTTGACTTGATCCTCCGTTTCCCGCACCTTGCCGACATGGTTCAACGAAGCGATATTATCGAATACGTCAACGAACTGGCGCAACAGTTCCAGCCGGAGCGCGTTATCCTGTTTGGCTCCTATGCCGAGGGGCGAGCCACGGAGGATAGTGATGTCGATTTGTTTGTGGAAATGGATCACGCGCAACCGGCTCTTCGGCAGGCCTTGGCTATTCGCAAGGCAATTCGGCATACCTTTCCGCTGGATCTGGTGGTCAAGTCCCCCCGCGAGATCAAGCAACGCCTTGGACAAAACGACTTCTTTCTAAAAACCATCATGGAAGATGGGCAGGTTTTGTATGAACGCGCTGGTTAATGAATGGATCGCCAAGGCCGAGGCTAAACTAGAGCAATTCACGGTTGTGATGCCGCACCAATCTCTTTGTAGAAGCGACGTCCCCGTCGCTTGCCACAAAGAACGCGACGGGGACGTCGCGTCTACGACACTTCGTTAACCATATGATGCCATGAAAAAATGCCGGAATGAAATTTGCGAAGTGGTTGGAATGCTGCGTTGATGCCCCGCTTACGAATGGAACGCACGATGAAAAAGGAAAAGATCAGGAGCGGGTGGAAGCGGGGTTGGCCGATCGGGCTGGCCATGTTTTTGTGGATGGAGGTCTGGCCGATGGCCAAGGCGGGGGAGTTTGACCTTTTCCTGTTTTTGGCCGGGGCGGTTCTCTGGGGGGTCGGCAGCCTTTTTATCGGCCTCTGGGTCAACTACCTGCTCGCCCGACAAAGGCGCTGAGGCACCCGGATTTCGCATCCAAAGCCCGCACCGGAAATGTATGGATGTCACCCAAATGGTGACACGATGTCCGGTGCTCCATCAGTTTTCCCCCAACAATCCATTCTTCCAAACATCCAGTAATCCAAGCCGTAACACCAGTCGATTAAAACACACCGCTTGCGGTCGATTCCGAAGAAGAGCTCCCTTGACATGTATATCCAATAGATATACGTTTTCTGCATGAAAGAAACATTCAATGGATGGGTTGGCTTTGAATGGGACGCTGGAAACCGAGATAAAAACCTAACCAAGCACAATGTGTCGACCGGCGAAGCCGAGCAAATGTTTTTTAATGAACCGCTCATTATTATCGACGACGCAAAACACTCGCAAAGCGAAGAAAGGTTCGCCGCATTCGGGGTAGCGGATACAGGCCGCAAGCTGGTCGTTGTCTATACAATCCGTGGCGACAAAATCCGCGTTATCTCGGCTCGCGACATGCACAAAAAGGAAAGGGAATTTTATGAAAAAGAAAACTGAACAGATTCCTGTATTCAAGACCGAAGACGAGGAACGCGAGTTTTGGGCAACCCGCTCCCCTCTTGACTTCATGGATCGCGCATCCGTGCGGAAAGGTATTTTCCCGGAGCTAAAGCCCTCCCTGAAATCGATCTCAATCCGGTTGCCGGAAGACATGCTCGAAGACCTCAAGGTACTCGCGCACAAGAAAGACGTACCCTACCAGAGCCTCGCTAAAATCTATCTGGCTCGGGAAATCCTAATCGAGCGACGCACCCTTAAAGCCAGCTAAAGCCACCGCCTCCGGAGGCCGAGAAAAAGGGGTCAAAAAGCAGGAGAATCAAACCATTTTCTAAAATTCATTGGGTGACCCCTGTTTAGCTTGCCCCCTATAGGGAAAGGGAATGTAGGTCGAGCGTCTCGCTTGACTTGCCTCCTCGGCGAGAAAGTGAATGGCAAGGAACTTGAAGGCCACGAAAAGGCTCAGAAAAACACGAACTCTGTTTTTCAACGCATGAAAAGAGCCTCTCTGCTGAAGCGGGCGACAGAAATGATCAGAACACCTGATCCGCACTTCGGGAAAGCCTTCTATCATTGGCTGGCATGAAGGTGCTGGGCTCACATAAAAACGATACCGAATCCTATCGTTGCACCATCCCGAAAAAATCCGCTACCCACTTGGCTGTGGGGCAGGCTTTTCTGGTTGCCCGGCAGGTGGAGCGGACATTGCCATTTCCTGCGGTCATTGCTGTCGCAAGCTCCAGCCTCGCTTCGCATCCTGTCTGCTCATCCACAAAGCGAGCAGGCTGGCGCGAAGCCATTCTGGAGCCTACGACAGAGAACCCTGCTCCACGGGTTCAAACCTGCGGCTGGTCTACAAAATGGGATCAGATTAAAAGCCACTGAGGTCAGGTGTTCTGAGTTTGGATTTCCAGGCTTTCAACCATTTTCCGCGCCGCTCTACGGCAAAAGGAAAGAGATTTTAGCGGCGGAAACGCCCGGACGGGTGTCCACTAAACTGGGGTCACTTCAGACCCCTTTTCTGACCCTTTTCGCCTACGCTTCAACATTTCGTTTATGCGGATCACTATTCCAAACCAAAATAAAGAGGAGCACGGTAGTCAAAGAAGAAATAACCAAGGTCAAAATTCCTGCATCCCAACCATACTTATCCACAATTGCTCCCATTCCCCACTCCGAAAGAATGGCACTCGCATAGCTCAATAGCCCCGTAA
>WFRA01000386.1 GCA_015486775.1 Kiritimatiellales bacterium
AATCAGGATAGGTCTGGAGCATCAAATGCAAACTGCGCAACGATCCGGTGGCGCCCGCCTTGACCTCAACCGGATAAATCTTTCCGCCATGCACCGCCAGAAAGTCAACCTCGGCGCTGCTCCCTCTTTTTTCCCGGCTCCAGTAGTAGAGTTCTTCGCCCGCTGCCGCCATCTCCTGCGCAACAAACTGTTCGGCCAGCCTTCCGTGATAGATCGCCAGCAGGTCGGGCTGCTTGAGTTCTTCGTGAATGGGGAGCTGGCAAAGCCGCTGCATGAGCCCGATGTCCAAAAACGAAGCCTTGAATTTTTTTGGGTTGGCCGATGCCCCCAACGGTAAGCCAGAGGGGTTGGCGGCTGGAATCCTGTGGATGATCCTGGCCTTGGCGAGCAACCCAAAGGCCTTTTGGTTCGTGGGGCCGGAATGGGCGCTGTCGAGCCGGGTGTACTTCAGCTGCTCCCCAACGTTTCTGGCAACACTCATCAAGACGGCATCAAGACAGCCCGGATCGATCTTCGGTGTGTATTTTGCAAAATCATCCCGATAGGATCCGAGGATTTCGGTTTGAACCTCGCCAACCGTCTGCATGGAAGCGGTATCCCGCCAAACCTTTACGCACTCCGGCATGCCCCCGATAAAAAAATAGTTCCTAAGCTCCTTCAGGACTTGTTCATGAGCCTCCGGTGCCGCCAAGGCGGGATGCTTTTCAATCCAGTCCGCCATCGCCTCCTTTCCAATCGCCACCAGATATTCCCGGAACGTCATGGGATGGACACAAAGGTATTGAACCCGGCCAACGGGAATGGAAATTTGATCGAAGGCAAATTCAAGCAGGGATCCCGCCGCGATAACGTGAAGCTCGGGCATCTCCTCGAAAAAATAGCGCAACGCCATAATCGCTCGCGGGCAGGCCTGGATCTCGTCCAGAAAGAGAAGCGTTTCCCCTGGGATGATTTTTTCCGTGGCGAGCTCCAGCAGGTTGAGAATGTTGCGCGGGTCGAGGTTGTCGTCGAAAACAGCATGGAGGTCGCGGCGTTTTTCAAGATCGATCTTTACCGTTTTACCGAAATATCCAGCAAGAAAATGCTCCACCAACCAGGTTTTACCCACCTGTCTGGCACCACGAAGAATCAGCGGCTTGCGGCGGGAAGAGTCCTTCCATTGCAATAGATTTTCTTCGACCTGTCGTTTCATCCATTCCTCTTCCTTTCGATTGCTGCATAATCTAGCAGGTTGTTTTTTAGAATATCAACCCAAATTCAATCTATTCTGTTTAGAAAGTCGGGGCAAAATCGCCAGATTTGCTTTCGTTTGCGGGGGAAGATGGACTTTGCAGGCGGGCATCCATCCACTCATCGATCATTCCCCCCATCCATCCCTTATTTATCTTGCGGAACCAAACCACCCTCGACACTATCCCAACCGTGACCTATCAAGCGGAACCCCCTTCGATCGGCAACGCGCATCCGTAGAGAGAAACATCATGAAAAGGTTTTGGATCATTCCCATAGTTACCTTCTGGCTGGCAAGCACGGACGGAATAGAGCTTTTTGTGGCAGGCAGCGGACTGAATACCAACCCGGGAACGGAGGCCGCGCCATGGAAAACCATCCAATACGCGGCGGACCATGCCTCGCCGGGGGCGACAGTGCATATTGCCGCGGGCATCTATTCCGAGCGGGTGAGAATCGGCGTGTCGGGAACCGAGGGGAACCCGATTGTTTTTGCCGGATCGACCAACGGGGCAACGGTGATTGACGGCGGCGCTTTTGGCGATAGCGACCTGAGCGGCTGGCAGAGAAGCGAGTTCGAACCTATGGGGCTGGACAACGCGGCGGGGCTGCTGGAGATCGTCGACCGGTCGCACGTGCGCATCCAAGACATCGAGATCCGAAACCTGCGGACGGCGAATCCGGCCTATTTCCCCTTTGGCGTGCTGGTGCTGAAAACCCATCTCAACGAAACCCCCGTCCAAGGCGTAGAACTGGTCAATCTCGACGTGCACCATATCGAATACACGGGAACAAGCGCCGACGGCGGCGCGCAGGGGCTGGCGGTCTATGGCGGCCGCACAAACATGGCGCTGGCCAATCTGCTGATCCGAGGCTGCACGGTACACGACTGCCGCCTCGGCCAAAGCGAATCGCTCACGATCAACGGAAACGTGGACGGCTTTGCAATCGAACAATGCACCGTACGCAACAACGACAACATTGGAATCGTTTGCATCGGCTGGGAGGGTACCGCCGGCGACGGGACGCACCCGAACGACCGCGCACGAAACGGTACGATCCGCGATTGCCTAGTCCACAGCTGCAGCACCGAAATGCCAATCAAAAATTCAACCTACCCCGCTGGCGACTGGTCGGCCGGAGGCATCTATATCGACGGCGGGCGCGACATTCTCATCGAGCGCAACCAAATCTACCACTGCGATGTCGGCATCGAAATCGCCAGCGAGCATGACGGATTTGCAACCGACGGCGAGCAGCGCGGTACGCGCGGGGTCGTGGCGCGCGACAACCTCGTCTACTACTGCGGGCAATACGGCATCGGCATCGGGGGCTATGCCGCCGACCGCGGATATGCCTGGGACTGCGAGGTGCTCAACAACACTATCTACAAGTGCAGCAGCCTCGGCTGGGCAGGCGGGCAGGTCTATTTCTCGAAAGCCTACAGCAACCTCGTTTCGGGCAACATTCTCGTGGCGCGCTCGGAAAACGACACGGACGACTACGACGGGCAGGACAACTCCGGCGACAGCTGGCGCTTCGACCATGGCGTCATGCTCGGTAGCGGGCTCGGTGCCACCTACAACCACGACAATATCCTCGACCACAACCTCTTCTTCACCGATGCCGGCACCAACGCTGTTTTCTGGAAATGGGAGATGGACGACAGTACCGACCCCGTCCAGGGCTTCGGCGGCATCCAAGCCATCGACCCCGGCGCCACCTTTGGCTCCCCCCGCTTTGCCGTCGCTACTTTCGGGCGGGCAGATGGAACGGAGGACTTTTCCATCGGAACCAACTCCGCCGCGATCGACGCGGGTCCGGATGGCTTTGTTCCCGCCCCCGGCGAGTCCGACTTTGCGCGTAGCTTGCGCCTTTCCGGCGGACGCGTGGATTGCGGTGCCTACGAATCCTTGCAGCTCCAGGCCGACGACGACGGGGACGGCATGCCCAACAGTTGGGAAATCCAATATTTCGGCGGCCCCACCAACGCCCTCCCGCATGCGGATGCCGATGCCGACGGGCACGACAATGCGGAGGAATACTTTACCGGCTTCAGCCCCACCAACCCTCTCTCGCTCTTCAATATCATAAAATTTTCCATCGACCCCGCTACGCAAATCGTCAAATGGAGCTCCGCCTCCGGCCACCTTTATAGCGTCTACTGGAGCACCAACCTCCCCGCTGGATTCGGGTTGCTGCAAAGCAATCTCGTTGCCACGGCCTTCACCAACACCGCCGAGGCACCCGGCTTCTACCGCATCGTGTCCACCCCGGCTCCCTAAACAGGAAATACCATGAACGCGGAACTCATTTCGATCGGCAACGAGCTGCTCAGCGGCCGTACGCTCAACGCGCACGGGCAGACGCTCGGCGGCGCGCTGGCCGCCATCGGCCTCCGGCTGGTGCGCGACACCACCATCCCCGACGAAATTCCAACCATTGGAACCGCCGTACTGGAGGCACTGGAGCGAACCGGCTTGGTTTTTGTGAGCGGCGGCCTCGGCCCCACGATCGACGATATTACCCGCGACGCTCTCGCCCGGGCGCTGGGGCGAAAGATCGTTTTGGATGCCCCCAGCGTCGCCGCCATGGCCAAACGCTATGCCGCGCGCGGGCGGACAATGAACCCCGCCGCGGAACGGCAGGCGCTGGTGCTCGAAGGCGCGGTCGTCCTGCCCAACCCCGTCGGTGCCGCGCCCGGCCAGCGGATCGAGTTTCCGGATGAGAGGTTGCTTTTCGTGTTGCCCGGCCCACCCAACGAGTTTGGCGCCATCCTCGAGGAGGAGATCGTTCCGTGGCTGCGGGCGCGCTTCCCGGATGCCCGCCCCAATCTGGTACGCATTTTCCAAACCCAGGGAATCGGCGAATCGGACATCGTCACGATTCTCGAACGCGCAAAGTTCCAGCCTCTGGAAGTGGATCTGGGCTTCTATCCTGCCCGAGGGAAGGTGGAGATCCGGCTCACCGCCGCGCCCGGGAACGAAAACCAGGTCGACCGCGCCCTCGAAACCCTCCAGTTGCTTCTTCACGAATTTTCCCTGACCGGCAGCGATGGCCCGCAGAAATAAAAAGAGAAAC
>WFRA01000387.1 GCA_015486775.1 Kiritimatiellales bacterium
CAACATATTGTGGTTTTTATCAAAAACCCCCTGTTTTCAAGGGAATTCATCAAGGGAATCGATCGTTTCGGGTGCCTGCCCGACAATATGGCATCTTGCCAGGTTGGTTGCGTCCCAGGTTTCCGTGTAGTAAACGGGGGTACCGTCGGCGGGCTTCGCGACGAGCAGGTTGAAGGCATCGTCGCGAAACTCCCACCCAGCCTCCTGCTCGGCGGGCAGTCTGCAATCGGTATTCGTCGGGGTGGTAAAATTGTCCATCCACTCGCAATAGGCCCAAACCCCGATCTGGAACTGGTGCGGGGATGGAAACACCATGTTCGCCGCGGGGGCGGAGGCAAAGTACGGGAGCATGATGTCGTAAAGGCGTTCAAGGGCGGCATGGCAGCCATGTACGTTCCCTATCGAGGCCATCGACGGTTCAAGAGGTTTGCCCGGGTTGCGGCGGGAAATTCCGTTTTCCGCATACACACCGAGGGCGGCGGCAGGATCCGGTACAAAGAAATATTGCAGTGCATCGGCATATTTCCCGGAAACAAACGAGGCGGAAGTCGTGTCGAGCGGAGCCAGCACACCCAGATAGCGCAGGCTGACGTTTACGCCGTAGTTTCCGTCGTAGCCAAACCATCCGTGGCCCTCCTCCCCGAGCATTCCGGTGGAGCTGAACCATTTTCCATCGGGCCGGGAAGCGGCGGCGGAAGGGTGCCCGTAATAAATTTCGTTTGCCAGCGAATCGATTTCGGACTGTGTTTTCAGGAGTGTTCCGCCACTGAGCGCGAAATACGCCTGGTTGATCGCATAGATGCCTCTCAGGGCGCAAAGATCCTGGTTGGGGGCATGCCCCCGCCCGGTTCCGGAAAACAGATTGGTCATGGCGCCGGACAGCATATCCATCCAGGCGGTCCTGCGGACTGTGTCGTCCGTTCCGGTTCCATTTGGATCCATGTATTCATCCAGGCGGGGCGCCATTTCCGGCAAACCCGCAAGTTGTTCGACGGCGCTCCCGATGGCGTGCATCGTGAATCCGAGAACGGAGCTTTTGCCGGGGGTTCTGCCAGGAACACCGCACCAGCCCTGGTATTCGTTGAAACCGCCGTTGCTCCCCTGCGCCCTGCACATATAGTCGATGGAACGAACGGCGGCCTCCAGCACGTCCCCGTCCTGGCAAAACCGACTGTCTGGTTGCCCATAGGCCCAGGCAAGCACCGGCGTACACTCCGACATGCGCATGTTGTCGCTGTTGTGAAACTGGCCGCACCGAATATCGGCCGAATTCGTGTTTTGTTCGGCGAGGTAGTATTCCCCGATGAGGCGATCCAGTTCGGCCACCACGCCGTAGCGGACAATGGAATGATAATCGGCGCGTTCGACTACCCTGTAGTAGGCCGCGGTGGATTCCGGCATTGCGAGCGAGTATTGGTTGGTGGGGATGGATGCTTCCACCGTTTCGAGGGTTTCCCAGCCGGCCGAAGGCAGGTTCGTGGATTCGCGAACATCGTAGAGCGTTCCCCTCCGGCCTTCCCAACTGAGCAGTACGCCTGTTTGGAGATCGAATTCCCCCTTCATGGCGACGGTGCGCGGAGAGTGCTGGACAACGATTTCGCCGGTTCCGGAAAAATATCCGGGACGGTTCGATGCGCTGTAGATCCCGTTTGTCAGCATGGTTCCTCCCAGAACCAAAGTCTTGACGAAAAGATCCGAGGGATCTGCTTCATCGGGGAACTGGCTGGAAAAATCCAGTTCCACGAGAGCCCCCGGGTCAATCGAAAGCCGGGCGGCGGGAGCCAATGCCCGGGAATGATCGATGAGCAGTTCGGGGGACGGATCGGATAAATTGCCCCTCACAACGACATCGCTCTTTCCAAAATCCCCCGGATAGCTTGTCCTGACAACTCCGCCGGAATCAAGCACCTCCGTGGTTCCGGAATAGCTGTTGCGCCGTTCCAGTTCAACACTTCCCGTCGCGGCCTGTTCCGCCAAAAGTTCCAGCCCATTGGTTCCGGCAATTGGAACATCGAGATAGATGCTCCGGTTTCTTGCCCAGATCCGGGGGGCGCCACCCGTAGATGCCATGACCAGGCAGCTCGAATTGGATGAACTGAACGTCATATCCCGGTTTACGTTCCCGTTGTCCCGATAGCGGATCGTCCCAATGGTGATGTCAACCGGGAGGTCGACGGTCTTCCCGACGGTGTGATCCAGCTCGAAGGTCGCCGTGCGGCCCGGCCCGTAGGCAACGATTCCATCGCGCCACTTGCCTTTGTCCATCCAGCTTGCAACGGAATTGGTGGCATCCGTCCATTCCCCATCGTTTGGGGCCACGGAAGCCCCGGCGGGGAAGGGGGCAAGCAAAAGCCCGCCGGGAAGCATCCATAGCAGGGCGCACCCGATCCCTATTCCGCGAAAGTATCTGGCTGTAGCCATTGTCACGGCTCCTGGGAGTCCGGACGCATTGGGATCCCCTCCGATCCGGAAGCCGCCCGGATATATTTTTTCAACGCCTCTGCGTCTTGGAGAAACTGCCCGGGGTCATCCCCGCGAACAAACTCCATGAGCGCGTAGTGGGTACGATCCGGGCTTAGCGGCTCCTTCAAGTAGCGCAACCACTCGTCCGCCCCCTCCTCCAGCGGGCGGCGATCCGTGGAGTCGCCCCAGGAACCCGCGCCGGGGAAAAACTTCCAGTGGAATACATGGAGGTTCTGAACGCGGCCGGCCAAAAGCCGCAAGCCTTCCTCCCGATAGTCCACGTCGGACAGCCAGTAGACGGGTTGCCAGTATGTGGACAGGTTGGGGTGCCCGATTTCGTCCAGCAGGCCAAGCGTGCTGGAGTTGCTGTCGGAGAGCGTGTTGGCATGAAACTCAAGCGCAAGCTTCACGCCGTGTTTTTGGGCCAGGTCCAGCGCTCCGCGCAGCGCCGCAACGATGGCCTCGCGCTCCCGGGCGGAAACGGCATCGGATGGTTTGGTTCCCGCCCAAACGCGAACCGTATCGGAACCGAGAGCCAAGGCCGTTTCAAGCACGGGGTCAAACGAACCCTCCGCCTTCCAGTACGATCCGTAGGAAGAAGGTTCCAATCCCGCATCCTCCGTCATTTTCCGAACACTGGAAGCGGTTTCCAAGCAGCCCGGAGGCACATGGACATCCCCTCCCCATTCGATTGCGTCGAGGCCGGATTGCCGAACCAACCCGACCAGCTCCCTGGGCGGGAGCTGGCGGAACGTAACGGAACAGACGCCGGTTTTTATTGTGTGCAAAGGCCGTCTCCAAATCCATGATCGCGCATATTATTCCACTCCGACCTTGTAGAACAAGGCGGTGGCTCCGTTGACTGTTCCCGTGTATGAAGTTTCCGAAGGCAGCCCGATAATTCCGGAAGCTATGACCTGGGGATCCGAATAGATGAGATCCTCCTTTGCGACGATGCTGTAGCGCTTCCCTTCAACCGACCTCCACGAGATGATGTAGCCCCCTCCGGTGAATTCCGCGGAATCAACCGCCAAAACCGAAGAGGAATCGGTCGGGATGGTTCCGGCCACATACTCCTCCCAGGTCAGGAGGCCATCGCCATCGTTGTCCACCAGGTCATCGGCTTCCGTGAGCCCGTACCCGATCAACCACGGGATGGAGGTGCCTTGGGGCGTTTCGCCATATGCCGTGACACGCAGGGTGTCTTTCTTCCCGTTTCCGTCCGTGTCGAGAATATTGAAGCTCCAGACATTGGTATCCACGCCGGATGCCAACACCAAACCGTTGTTTGTTATCTCGTTGTCCCCTTCGAGGAACATCAGGTCCCAGGATCCATAATTGGTCACTCCCGGCATCCATCCCAGATCCAAAACCGCTCCGTTCTCGAACTCGACATAGCCACTTGCGCCGTCCCGCTCCTTGACCAATACCTGCGAAACGCCGTTGGTGTCGATTCGGGCCCGGAGAACCGAACCGCCCTTCTGTAACCAAAAGCCGGCCAACGATCCCTCCAGGCCAATCCCGATGGATCCGGCGGAGCCGACAACCGAAAACTCGCCCATGCTGTCGGCATATCCAAGAACCAGCCCGGTACGGCTTTTGAAGGTTCCGCCGGAAACGGTCATCTTTCCGATTCCGTCCGCGGCGTATCCGAGCCAGATGCTGGCCTCCAGGCTGCCGAGCCTGTAGCCCCGGCCAATGGTAAAGGTCCCGCCGTTCAAATTGATAGCGCCCTCGGCGCCGGCGGCGGCACCCATGCGAACGGCGTTGATGCCAAGTGTTCCGGCGTTCACGTTGAGCGTTCCCTTCCCGTCGGCGGATCCGCTTCCCAGCGTGTTGGGGCCGTTGTAGCCAAAGTTGAGGATTCCCCCGTCCATGTTGAAAACACCCGTTCTCCTCTCTCCCAGCCAAAGGGTTTTTTGCAGCTCAGGCGTTCCCCCTTCGTATGTGACCTCCGAGACAAAACCGCCGTCGTTCAGGTGATAGTCCCCGATATGCAGCTCATCCCCGTTCTCGACGCCATATATCCCCCAGGTTGCCGGGGTGCCGGCCGTATCGGTTGCCCAGTTGCCCGCCTTTGTCGGATCGCTGTCCCCGGCAAGCCCTGTCCAGTAAAGCGTGCGATCCACGGTGGGCGGGGCATTCGTCGGTGTTCCGGAATCCGGCAGATCGATTCCATACGCCACGATTAGGGTGTTGTTGGTCACTTGCTTGTCCCAAAGGTTGGTATCCACGGAAGCGGCAAACCTGAGCCCCAGATCCGTGAGCGTTCCCTCGACCGTCATCACGGTCCAAACATTGGTTTCAGCATATCCGTCGAGAAAGGCCACATCCAAGATCGCACCCTGCTCAAAGGTGGCCTGGGCCGAACTTCCGCCCGTGTCGTCTATGAGGATCTGTCTCAATCCATTGCTTGAAACCTGCACTTGCAGCACCCCGTTGGATTCCTGGTTCCAATAGCCATCAAGGGTGTTGTTGCTTCCAATTCCAATGTTGGATGCCGCCGCGCCTTTTACCCGGAAGACACCCTGCCCGCCGATCCTGACGCCCGTGCGCGTTTCCAAGGATCCGCCGGAAATCTCGAACAGCCCCGTGCCGCCGTTGTCGATTCTCAGGCTGGTGCCATCGGTTCCCCCGCGGCTAATCACCATTTCGCCCCCCTTCAAAAAGAGCGCTCCGTCACCGGAATCCAGCCCGATCTGAACTGCGTTTATGTTGGCGTATCCGCCCGTCATTGTCCATGTGGCGGATTTTCCGGAACCCCAGCCCACGCGGCTGAAGGAACTCGAGCTCATCGTTGCCGTCAACTTCCCGCCGGTCTGCTCAAACGCCCCGTCGCTCGCCTGTCCGACATAGATAGCCGCGATGTTGTTGTTCGTCTGCCCTGCGGACAACACAACCTTGTCCGCGCCGTCCAGACCTATGATCGCGTTGTTCGCCCCCTCCGGAACCCCGGCGGCGACCCCGTTGGTCGTCCAGTTGTTCCCGTTCATGTAGTTGTTGTCGCCATCTGCGTTGGTCCAACTGTAGTCCGTGGCGGCACTCGCCGTTTTCACGACAAGCAAGAGTGCAAAAGCCCCCGCAACGGAATATCCTGCCGTTTTTTTTCTTTTCATCGCATTGCTCCTGTAGTTTTCCGAGTCGGCGAAGGTCGGGTCGGGAATAGCGGACCTGTTGTTTCCGGCCCGGCCTCTCCCGCACCCTTCCGCTAGATGCAGAAGAAACGTCTGATTGCAACCAAGCCGCCGAAGGCGCCAACGACCAGGCCGGCCGTGACAGGTTCGGGAATCGCGGTCACGCTCAAGATGGCGTTTGTCCCCGAATTATCCACTGCAAAGGACCAGATGCCCGTATCCACCCCCGGAACAAAAGCCAGGCCGTTGTCCTGTATGTCGCCATTTTCAAGTTCCAGAACCGTCCAGGTCCCGGCACCCGAATACCCATCCAGATAATCAACATCCAGCAGCGAGCCGCTATCGAAAACAACGGCTTGGTCGCCATCGCCATCGACCTCATCGATGAGGATCTTCGTCACGCCGGAACTATCGATTCCGGCCTGCAAAACACCTCCCGCCTTTTGCAGCCAGAAGCCGTCCAGGCTTTGATTGCTTCCGATTCCGATGGAAGCCGCTCCGGATCCCTGGACATTGAACGTGCCCAGGCCGCCAACAACCACTCCCTGCCGGGTCTGGAACGTTCCGCCCGAAATATTGAGGATTCCCGGCGAATCCGCACCTGAGTCTGTGTCGTCCCCCAAATCCAGCGAGGCCGCTCCCAACTGGGAATCGATCTCCGAATTGCCTGCCCGGCTGATGATAAGGGAACCTCCGGTAAGGTTCACTTCCCCCTGTCCGCCTGTTGCGCTACCCACGCGCACGCGATGGCCAAAGTTGAGTTCCCCCCCGCTAACGTTGATTGTGCCGTCGTAGGCGCGGCCGATATCCGCCTTGACGGTTGCACCGGATCTTGTTGCCCGCAACCTCCCCCCGGAGACATTCAGTACGCCGGCGTGTCCACTTGGGGGGACGGCTACGAAAATCCGGGACACGTCCACGTTACCGGAAGCCGCGTCGAAGTTGTTCGTTCCGTTGTTTTTGATCAAGACGTCATCGCTTGCTCCGGGAAGAACGCCCCCCGTCCAGTTCGATGCATCCTCCCACTTTCCGTTGGCGGCACTCCATTCGACCCCCGCCTGGGCAATCGACCCGCCCAGTAGCGCAATGGCGAAACCGGCACTAAATCTACTTCTTGTTTTTTTCATTTTGTCCTCCGTTTGGGTTAATTAATAAACACATCGGCACAAATGCCTTTTCCTCGGAAACGAACAAAACACCATTGCTGGAAAAAGCGAAGTGCTTTCTGGGTTTCCCTGTAAACCTAACTGTTTTATCGTAAAAAACCGTTATGCGACACCACCAAGGGATGGGAGATCCTGGGCATATTCCAGAGGTTCGCCCATTTTCAGATGCCGAAGTTCATCCACCATGTAGTCCGCCATTCTCCGGAACTCCGTTCCCTTCGAACCCGCCAGATGGCCACTCAGGAGAATATTCGGAAGCGCATAAAGCTCGGAACCATCGACGGGAGGTTCCGGCCACTGGACATCCAGCAGGGCGGTCAGATCGGGGCGGTTTTTCATGACTTCGACAAGTCCCTCCTCATCGACCTGCCGCCCCCGGCCAACATTGATGAAGACGGCACCATCCATCATGACCCCAAACAAATTTTTATTGAACACACCCACATTGTCGTCTCGGTCCGGGAACAGGTTGACGACGGCAAACGAAGTGGCGAATGCCTCCTCCATGGAAATTTTTCGGCGGGCTTCCCGAGATGGAACCACCACGACTTCCAGATCGTGATGGGCAAGGAATTCCTGCAACTTGCCGGAAATGTTTCCGTTCCCCAAAATGGCAACCCGGTTGCCGTAGTTCCCATGGCCGCGATAATTATTGCCCATGAAGGTGGTCTCCGCGCAGGTGCATTCGCGGCTGTTCCGGAAATAGCCGGCTCCCGCCAAAAGGATCTGGGCAAGCGCAAACTCCGCAACAGGGATGGCGTTGGCTCGGATGGCGCTCGAGACGGCAATCCCCCGTTCAAGATAGGGCCGTGCGAAATAGGCCACGGAGCCGGCGGCATACAGCACCGCTTTCAGGTTAGGCAGGCGGTCTATCTGCCCCGGGGTCAAATCCGGCATGTTCCAAGTGGCCAGGATCACTTCCAAATCCTGTAGGGCCCCCGCCTCGGATTCAAAATTTTCCGGGGTGACGACCACGGGATGCAGGTCGCTTATTTCCGCAATTTGTTGCTGCCTGAACCCAAAGATGGCCTCGATATTGTCCCTGTTCCCGACGGGATCCACTTGGTTGAAAAAAGCCGATTTCATATTGCTCCCAATTTATGTTTCACCGCGGTGGATCCGACCTTTCCCGGCTTTCTTGTTCTTCGCCGTCGCCGAGCCCAGCCGCCTTCCAGTTGCGTATAGGATTGTCCCGATCAAAACCACGCCTCCTCCGCAAGAGAAAATAAGGAGGCGGTCCTTGGCTGCGTTGGGCACCGCCAGCAGAAGCAGGATAAGCCCCCCATAGGCCAGGCACAGCCTGCCCAATACGCTGTATTGCCGCGCATCGCCCTCGTATTCCTTCTCTTCCTCGCCAGCATGGTCAACCGGCGTTCCAAGCTCCGCAAAAAAAGTTTCCACCCGCTCCCGGTACTCCCGGTTTGAATATTTGTAGAACAGCATTGAAAAGAAAAACCAGGCATTGCAGACAAGAAAAATCGCCGCCGTGGTCAGGGCAATATTCAGATCCCCCATCTCCCGGGGGGAGAGCGGCTTCGCGCTTCCAAACCAATGCTGCATGAAATCCGGAGTCAGTGTGAACCGGGCGGCAATGGATGCCGCGAAACCCGCAACCATCGTGCTCCACCCCGTCCATTCCGGTGTCTTTTTAATGAACAGTCCATAGGTGAGCGGAAGGGCGGCGGGCAGCCCGATGGATGCCGACGCCAGCAAAATCAGATCGAACAGCTGCAGCGATTTTATGTTCTTGAACAAAAGCGCGACCGAAATCCAGATCATGCCGTAGACAAAAATGAAAACGCGCCCGACAAAAATCTGCTTCTGCTCGGAGGCTTGCGGATTTACCTTCCGGATATAGAAATTGCGGACAAAGGTTCCTGAATAGACATTCAGCAGGCTGTTCATGGAAGTCAGGCTTGCGGCAAAGATTCCGCACACCAGCAGTCCGAGCAGTCCCTTGGGCAGGAGTTCCATCGCAATCGCCACATAGGCGGCTTCGTCGGGATTGTTCAGTTGCGGGAACATGCTTCCAAGGTCTGGAAACAAAACCGCTGCTCCAAGGGCTGGAACCATCCAAACGGGAGCCAGGAGCAGAAAGCCGGCAATGGAGATCAAAACGGCCTTCCGGGCATCTTTCCCGTCTTTCACAAACACGTAGCGAGCCGCCCCGTCAAGCATGCTGTTCATCATTGTGGTCTGGTTGATCAGAAGGGCGACCGCAAAAAAGACGATGATGCCCGGCCTCGAGAATTCAGTCCAATGGAAATGCGCTCGGGGCACCTGCGCGAGCAACCCGCCCAGGCCTCCAATCCGCTCATGCCCCAGAGTAAGCCCCGCCATTATTATCGTGATTGTCAGAACCACCAGCATCTGGACAAAATCCCCGGCCGTGGCCGCCCAGGAACCCCCGAGAAGGGTCATGCAGACCACCACGATCCCAAGCACAACGATTATCGGCGACATGCCCACATCAAACACGCCCGACATGAAGATGGAGATGGTATAGAGCATTACGCCCCCCATGAAGCTTTGAAAAACGATCGGCAGCCAGGCGTAGATCTGCTCGCTCGTTGCGCCATAGCGCTTGCAGATCCCCTCGACGGCGGTAATGACGCGCATTTGGCGGAACTTCTGGGCCGTAAAGAAGTAGCAAAACACCAGGGCGACAATATTGCAGGCGAACAGAATCAAAAAGAAGGTTCCTGTTTCATAGGCCTTTGCCGCGCCGCCCGTGAACGACCACGCCGAAAACGTCGTCATGAACGCGCTGCTGCCCACCACCCACCAGAGC